>CARDEQ010000165.1:0-3215 GCA_948958005.1 uncultured Clostridia bacterium | reverse complement strand
CTTCGGATGTGGAGATATAGCAGAACCAGATGTTATGGTAAAAAATTTTCAAGCTGGAGACATAATTGTTATGACATCTGATGGATTAACCAACATGGTTGAGGAGCAAGCTATATATAATACTATAATAAACGACTTTGATAATAGTGACAAAATATTAATAGATATGGCAAACGAGGCTGGCGGTGTTGACAATATAACAGTTGTCATAATAAAAAACTAGGGGAGTGAAGATATATGAACTTAGAAGGAAGATTATTAGGAAATAGGTATGAAATATTAGAAAAAATTGGAAATCGGTGGTATGGCAACAGTATATAAGGCAAAGTGTCATGTACTAAACCGATATGTTGCAGTGAAAATTCTAAAGGATGAATTTACAACTGATGAGGAATTTATAAAAAGATTTAATACAGAAGCCCAATCTGTTGCAAGTTTGACTCATCCTAATATTGTATCAGTGTATGATGTAGGTAACGAAGGAGATTTGTACTATATTGTAATGGAATTAATACAAGGTAAAACTTTAAAAGATATAATAATATCTGATGGAGCTTTAAATTGGAAATGGAGTATAAATATAGCTATACAAATAGCTTCTGCACTCGAAACTGCACATAAAAACAATATAATTCATAGAGATATAAAACCACATAATATAATAATTACAGAGGATGGAATAGCAAAGGTAACAGATTTCGGAATAGCAAAATCTGTTTCAAATTCGACAATAACAGCATTTGGTACAACTCTAGGCTCTGTACATTATTTCTCACCTGAACATGCAAAGGGCGGATTTACAGATGCAAAATCAGACCTCTATTCATTAGGAGTAGTGTTGTATGAAATGTTAACAGGAAAAGTACCATTTGATGCCGATACACCAGTATCTGTCGCATTAAAACATATGCAAGAAACACCAAAGGAGCCAATCACATTAAATCCTGCAATACCACTTGCAGCAAATAGAATAGTTATGAAGGCTATGAAAAAGGATCCTAATTTAAGATATCAATCAGCAACAGAAATGCTTAGAGATTTGACACTTGCACTAAAAAATCCTGATGGAGATTTTGTAAAGGTTGCTCGGAGCTGATGAGGACTTTCCGACACAAGTAATACCAACTTTAGACAATAAAAAAATTGAGGACAAAATAAAAGAACAAGATAGCAGAAATAAGAAAAAGAAAAACTTTTTCCAAGCACATAAAGGGCTTACAATTGCATTAATTTTAGTTTTACTATTTACTTTGAGTTTTGCAGGAATAACACTATTATTTAATGGTTCAAAGAGTAAAGATGTTCAAATTCCAAACTTAGTTGGTTTAACAGAAGAGGAAATAAAAGATACTTTAAAAGGAAGCAAAATTACTTATAAGATTTCTGAGGAAAAATACAATGAGAATGTTGAAAGTGGAAGGATAATATCACAAAAGCCAGAATTTAAGAATGATTATAAGATAAAAGAAAATACAGTTATAGAAGTAGTTATAAGTTTAGGACAAAAAATCGTAAAAGTACCTAAAGTTGTTGGACTTAAAGAACAAGAAGCAAGGTCAGCATTGGAAGCAGAAGATTTAGAGGTGGAAGTTGAAGAGGAATTTAATAAAAAAGTTGAAGAAGGATATGTTATAAGTCAAGATGTAGAAAATAATACAGAAGTTGCAGCAGGTTCAACTGTTAAAATAAAGGTAAGTAAAGGTATAGAAAAGGTTGATGTGCCTAATGTTGTGGGTAGAACTAAAGAGGAAGCGTTAAAAATGCTTAAAGAAAATGATAAATTTGAAGTTACAGAAATTACCGAGCAAGATACAACAAAAGCTGATGGAACAATTTTAAGACAAAGTTTAGATGCCGGAACAACAGTCGAAAAAGGTGCAAAGATTACTATAACAATAAATCAAATTGAGAAAATTGTTGATGCTACTGCAACTATTAACCTAAAGTCCATCTTGAATTATACACCTCAAACTAATAGTTCAAATACCAACTCTGGAAATTATGGGGCAGGTAATACAAATACCAGCACAAAAGCAGACGAGGCTCAAGTAAAGTTGGTTGTAGGAGAAGATACAGTTTATAATAAAAAGCACAAAAAGAGTGAAACTAATATAAAAGTTAACTTCTCAGGACTTGGAACAGTAGATGTAAAATTATATGTTGATGATATATTACAATCAAGAAAACAAGTTAACTTAAGTGAAACAAATACAGTTGTATTTGAATAAAATTAGACAAAAAATGACAAATTTGTAAAAAACTTGTCATTTTTTGTTTTTTATGATAAAATATATTATATGAGAATATAAATAGAAGGGAGAATAAATATGGATACAAAAACAACAAGTATAGTTGCTTATATTACATGGATTGGATTAGTTATAGCTCTTTGTGCAGGAGATAGAGAAGGAGCTAAATTCCATCTTAATCAAGCATTAGTTATAACACTATTTTCACTACTTAGTGTAATACCATGTATTGGATGGATTTGGGCTGTATTTATGTTAGTTTGCTGGATTATGGGATTAATTGCAGCTATTAACCAAGAAGAAAAGCAAGTTCCATTAATCGGTGGAATAAAAATCTTAAAATAAGATTTGAACCTGCACCATCTTAGGTGTAGGTTGCTTTTTTTATAGAGGAGAATTATGAAGTTTAGGAGTTATCATGATTATATTGCTTTTGCTATAATAACTTCTGGGCTTATTATTTTGGCTTTAGCTGGAATTTTTAAGCTCGGATTATTTAAGATACCTGCTTGCATTTTTTTTACTGAGTTTGGATTTTATTGCCCTGCTTGTGGAGGGACTAGGGCTTTTATTTGCTTGTTACATGGAGATTTATTTGGCTCTTTTTATTGTAATCCCATTGTTATCTTTACTATGGTTGCTTTATTTGGATATTTTGGTCTATATATTGGTTTAAAAATAAACAGCATAAACGATAAGCTTTTAAGCAAATATTGTAAAATCTGCTTTTACTTTTTTGTTTTTATATTAATAATTAATTTTATTATTAGGAATATACTTTTATTAATTTACAACATTAGAATATAGCTAAAAAGCTTGACTTATGTAAATTAAAGCGATATAATTACATAAAAAGTAAAGATAAGGCGGTGAGAAGATTTTGAACGAATTTGAAGTAGACTTGAGAATTAAAGAAGGTGCAAAAATTGGTGAGATTATTGAAATATTTGAGAGATAGAGCCTTAT
>CARDEQ010000164.1:0-3247 GCA_948958005.1 uncultured Clostridia bacterium | reverse complement strand
TCCAATACCATTTATTCACTAAGTTCCACGAATCCTTTGTAAATGGAGATAAATCTGTTTGATTATTTCCAAAAATCAACTCATCGTAATTTTTGAAACCGTACTCCAAACTTTTGATTTGTAGTTAAATCAAATACTGTTTCTGCTATTCCTCCGTATCATTTTTGCAATTATTTTTTCAAAAAGTCCTCCATCATCTTTGTCTATTGTAGTTTCTATCTCTGATTTTTTATTATCCCCAAGCCAATCATCATCAAAAATACTTGCATTAACTGTACTTTTGAGATTAAAAAAAATAAGTATTACTAACAGAATACTTACTAGAATCTTTTTACTTTTCAAATCCTTTCTGCCTCCTTCTTTACGTTGTAATAAATTCACTTTCATATTTTGTCATATCTATTTTTATTGCTCTTACATCTCCTGCTCTTACTATTACACATTCTCCTGCTCTTGCTTTTGTTAGTATTTCTTTGACTCCAGAAGGCAATTTAAAAAACTTCATTATCTCATCAATACTACCTACTGCTTGTTTTAGTAGTATTATAGTATCACAACAATTTATTATGCTCTCTGCTTGCCTATTTTGTCTTAGCTCTGCTAAATTCTGTGTTGCAAGTATCATTGCAACCTTTTTCTTTCTTGCCCTTCTTGCTAAATTTTCTAAAAAATCTGATGTTTCTTGATTTTTAAATAAATTCCAAGCCTCATCAACTACTACATATCTTTTATTCCTCTCTTTAGTCGCCATATATTTATTGGTTATCCAAGTTGTTAAAACTAAACATACATAGTATCTCATTATTTCGTCTTTTATTTCTGATATATCAAAGCATATTATCTGATCGTTTATTTTTAGTGTACTTTGACAATCAAATATTCCAAGTGTATTACCTTTTAAAAAGTTAGAAATGGTACTTGCTAATTCATTATTTTTTATCTTTTCTTTTATAACTCTATGTAAATCTGTTAGTGTAGGCATTTTCTTTTTTACATTTGAAAGTGTTATTACTCCTTCATGCTTTCCACCCTGTTTTTCATATATTGATTCTTTGTCTTTTGTTATTCCTTTTTCTTTATAAACCTCTCTTACTGCTATTTCAATATCTGCTATTTCTTTGCTCTTTAGTGTTCTATTTTCATATTTATTTATTATTCCATTAAAAATGGCCCTAATCTCTGTTATTTTACTATCTATATCTACAATTCCAAGCTCTTCATCTATGTCAATATCAAATAAATTAATTCCGTATTGGAACTGCTTGTCTAACTTTTATAGTTCTACCACCAATTCTTTCTGTTAGTTCTACATATTCGCCCTCTATATCGAGTATTGCTGACCTTCTTTTTATTAAAGCATTTCTACCGAACTATTGTCTTAACAGTTACTGACTTTCCGCTTCCTGGCATACCAAATATAGCAATGTTTGCATTAGATAAGTCTTTTGTAAATGTTTCTAGGTTTATTGGAAGTCCTGTAAATAAATCTCTTCCTAGATAAATTCCATCTTTCGTACTTGCTTTTGTTCTTGCTATTGGAAACATTGCAGCTAACCCTTGTGTTGTCATATTTCTATTATTATCTTTTATGATATTATTGTTTAATGGCAAAGTTTCTTTTAAGCTGTCAAATTGTTTGAAATGTAAAGTTCTAACTTCACAAGACCTATTTGCAAATTCGTCTTTAAGTAACTTGCTCTTTTCTCTTAGTTCTTCTAAATTTTTCGCATTTAATCTTAATGTTATCTTTATGAAAAACAGTTTATCATTATTAATTTGTATATCTCTTCTCATTTCTTCAAAACTTCTGATATTTTCTTCTAATGTATGTAATTCACCTATATTCCCTTGTTTTTCAAATAAAATATAATCAGACTGTAGTTTAGTTACTTTGTGTGTTAGATATTTTATTACATTTCTTTCGTCTGCAACTTGCACTTGAGTAGAAATATCCACATCTCCTATTGAATTTAAAATATCATCTAACCAACCTAATTCAATATAATTTGGATAAAAGACTAATTGAAATATCCTAGCATATTTGTCATCTCCCATACAGATATAATCTCTTTTTTCTTGCAATAATTCTGGAGATAATAAAGACATAAGATGAGGCTGATTATCAAAGATATTTTCTTCCTTTTGCCTTTTTTGCTTTTTATATGGCTTAATTTTCTTTTCTCTAGGTAACATATAATTCAAGACCTCCTTTCTCTATAATATCCATTGCCTTATTGCTACTTCCTTTGTGTAATTGTTCATATATCAATTCTATAATTTCTTCATCACTTAGTAGTCTCACATTTACTTTGATATTCATTAAGTGGTATTTCAATAATTGATAGAACTCTTTTAATTCAATTTCAGCCTTTCGCTTGTTATTAAACGAAGAAATTATCATATAGTTTTTTCGCTCAAATAGATTTTGATCTTCTTGCAAGTTTTCTAAATGAGCTATTATATTACTTGCATATTCTTTCATACTTTCATTCACATTAATTGTCCCTACTACAATTTCGTCTATCATTTCTCCAACATCAATATTCTTTTTTATTTCCAAAAACTGAATAGGAAACTTTAGCATTTGTGATATGCTTACAAGCTCTCTATCTACAATTAGCTTTTCTTCTTTATGCAATAAGCTGTATTCAATGCTATCTAGCTCAACTACTATGGAATGCTGCTTCTTATTTATTGTAACCATCTGATTGTTAATGCAATCTATTCCCCATAGACTATTAAGTTTCTTTTTACTTTTCTTTATACTTAATTTGTCCTTCTTGTTTCTATCTTGTAAGCTGCTTTTATTTTTAGTATATATTAGGCTAAAAATTAAAAATCCAATTCCTGAAAGTATAAAGATAAACGATATTATCATTATTCTCCTACCTTTCCATTATATAGATTTTCTTTCTAAATATATATTTTAGAACGTCTACAAAATATTTGTCTGTATATGTATTGCCTATTTTTACAAAAGCAAATACCATAAGTATTGAAACTATAGTTAAAAATATTATAGTTCTTACAGTTAATGGTATGTGTATAAATAGTATTCCGATGGATATTACACTTGCAATTAAATATAGCATCTGCCTCAGCGATAAATAACCACCAAATACCTTTTCTTCGTGTGAGAAGTCGAATGGCACTTTATATAAACTCATTCTACATCCCTCCACCTGTAACTAATGCTCCGCCACCATTTGTTGCTATGCTTAATATAATTCCACTTACAATAAGTGAT
>CARDEQ010000163.1:0-3248 GCA_948958005.1 uncultured Clostridia bacterium | reverse complement strand
CTCCATATGCTGCTGCCGTCATCAAGAACTTCTTTTGGGTCGTTTTCCTTGATGTAGCTACGGAGCTGATCATAGGCCTCATTGGAGAGATCATAGGAGCCTTGCTCACAAAGAGAATTGACAATGATGTCAATTACCTCCTCGGGAGTCACAGTAGATTCTGCGTGGCTAGCCTTGTTCGCAGCTAGGCATGTAAGCGTAAGGCTTGTGACGAAAAGCAGGATGAGTACGCACACGAGCAAGTTTCTTCTTTTTTTCATTTTTTGTTCCTCCTAATAAAAAGGGCTGAAGGGTACATTTATGTAATCGAGTAAAACCGCCTAGTAGTTTTACTCGTTGTGCAAAGAAACATATTATCAACGTACGATAATTTTAGATTATACAACTGTTAAACTAAACTGTCAATAAAAATAATAAAGATTTAATTTTTTCTTGAAAAATTTGTCGATTTAGTGTAATATAAGTAAAAAGGAGAAGTTAGATATGTACTATGTATATATGCTAAGATGTATGGATAATTCAATTTATACAGGTATTACTACTGATATAGAACGTAGAATGCAGGAGCATTTTAGCAAAGATAAAAAGTGTGCTAAATATACAAGTAGGCATACTGCTAAAAAATTGGAATGTGTATGGAGGACAGAAAATAGAGTTCTTGCTTCGAAATTAGAATATCATATTAAAACTTTGAATAAAAGGCAAAAAGAAGCTTTGATTGTGGAAAACAACCTAGGTTTAATTTTAAAAGAAAAAATTGATGTAGATATGTATGTGCTTGAAGAAGATATAAAAATAGAGGAGAGAGGGATTTAAGGCGTGGAGAGGTATAAGGAAATTGAAAGAACAATTATTACAAATTATCGTAAAAAGATTTGGAATAGATTTGTAAAGGGCGTAAAAGAGTTTAAAATGATAAAGGATGGAGATAAAATTGCAGTTTGTATGTCTGGTGGTAAAGATTCAATGCTGCTTGCAAAATGCTTGCAAGAGCTTCAAAGACATGGAGAAATGGATTTTGAACTTGTTTTTTTATGCATGAATCCCGGATATAACGCTGAAAATAAACAAAAAATTATAAATAATGCTGAAATATTAAATATACCATTAACTATGTTTGAAACAGATATATTTGATAGAGTAGCAAATATTGAAAATCATCCTTGCTATATTTGTGCAAGAATGAGAAGGGGATATTTGTATAATCATGCAAGAGCTTTAGGCTGCAACAAAATAGCACTGGGACATCATTTTGATGATGTAATTGAAACAATAGTAATGGGAATGCTCTATGGTGCACAAATGCAAACAATGATGCCAAAACTTCACAGCAGTTTTCATGAAGGGATGGAGCTTATCAGACCTCTTTATTATGTAAAAGAAGCAGATATTATATCATGGCAAAATAAGAATGAATTAGAGTTTATTAAATGTGCCTGCAAAATAACCACAAAAAATTCCTGTGAGGATGAGGAGGGCTCAAAGAGACAAGAGGTAAAGAAGCTAATAAGTGAGTTTAGAAAAAAGAATAAATATATAGATACAAATATATTTAGAAGTGCACAAAATGTAAATTTAGATACAATTATTTCATATAGAAGAGGAGAAAAGTTTTATAGTTTTTTGGATGATTATGAAGAAAGATATTAAATAAATATGAAAAATCATATATATAAAACCTAAAGTAATGCAATGTTTTTAAGCTATATAGTGTTTGGAGACTTAAGAAGTAATATATGTTTATTACTTCTTAAGTCTCCAAAATTATATAAAAAATTAAATCCATTCACCATATTTTTTAATATACAGCCTTTTAGCAAATATAGCAACAACACAATATAAAGCTGTTACATAGAATATAAGCACAATATATTTTGCAGCAATTGGTACAAGACCAATTAAGCCTCCGAAGAGCTGTAAATGGCATAGCTATTCCAGCTATAATTAAACAAATTGAAGAAATATATACTGCTTTATGTGCATTGCTTTGTATAAAGGGCAATTTTGAGGTTCTTATTATATGCATGCCTACAAGGTTTGAGGTTATGCTGTAACTAAACCATATTGTTTGAAAAGCTCCGAGCATCTTGAACCTTAAATATAAACCACAAAGAGGCAAATACGATTAAGTCAAAGGCTGAACTTAAAGGTCCCATAAAGAATATGAAGTGCTTTAAACTATCAATTGATAGTCTTTTTGGATGGGTTAAGGCTTCTTTATCTACATTATCAAAGGGTAAGGTCATTTGACCAAAATCATATAAAAGTCCCTCCATTAATAATTGGATAGGTGTTTCTGGCAGGAAGGGGAGAAGTGCACTTGCAATTACAACAGACATAACTTCTCCGAAGTTAAAGCTTGTTGCTAGTTTGATATACTTCATTAGATTTACAAATGTGCGTCTGCCTTCAGTTACTCCATCTAGTAATACATTTAAGTCTTTTTCTAGTAAGATTATATCTGCAGATTCTTTTGCAATGTCAACAGCACTATCAACAGATATTCCAACGTCTGAGTTTGTAAGAGAAGGACTATCATTTATTCCGATCACCCATATATCCGAACTACATTTCCGAGCTTCTTTTAGTAATCTTACTATTCTAGCTTTTTGAATTGGAGATAATTTGACGAAGATATTTGTTCTTTTCAAAAGCCTTGTTATTGCTATATCTGATAGCTCATCTATTTTACTTCCTGTTATAATATTTTTTGAATTTATACCAACTTTATTGCACACAGATTTAGTCACTTCCAGATTATCACCTGTTAGGACTATTACACGGATACCAGCATTATTTAGTCTTTCTATTGATTGCTTTGCACTTTCTTTTGGTGGATCTAAGAAGCCTATAAAGCCAAGTAATGTCATATCTTTTTCATCAGAAACGGAAAATCCAGCTTGTTTTTCTGGGTTTGTCTTTTGACATACAGCAACAACTCTTAGACCATCTTCATTTAGAGATTTACTTATTTTTCTTATATTCTCTTTTATTTCTTTAGTAATATTTGAAGCTTCACCTTTATATTCCACTTTTGTACAAATACCTAGGATTTCTTCAACTGCACCTTTTGTTATTAAATGTGTATCACTTTCGCTTTTAACGATAACAGATAATCTTCTACGAGAAAAATCAAAAGGTACTTCATCTATTTTTTCATACTTTTCATTAAAATCCGTTAAACCACTTTCTTTACCTCTTTTAATAACCGCTTCATCAATACTTCCTTTCAACCCTGTTTGAAAATA
>CARDEQ010000162.1:0-3262 GCA_948958005.1 uncultured Clostridia bacterium | reverse complement strand
TCTTTGCAATAAGTGCTTTGATTGTCTTTCCCTCTTCTCTATACATTTTTTCATGTTCTGTTTCTATTGTTTTATCAAATATATTCTCTTTATGTAGGTCATAAGTTTTATTGACTATATCAAACCCTGCTTCTTGAAAGTATTTTATGCTATCTTCAAAAAGTCCATCATCATCTGTTTTAAAATATATTTCCCCATTATCCCTTAAAAATTCTCTATATAGTTTTAATTGTTTTGTATGAGTTAACCTTTTTTTCTTATGTTTTGGCTTTGGCCATGGATTACAAAAGTTAATATATATTCTATCTACAACATCCTCTTTTGACAAAAACTCTAGTATTCTTTCTATATCATGTCTTGTAAGTATGATATTATTCGGCTCTATGTTTTTTTCACTATATGACTTTTCTATATTTCTTTTACTCAATCCAAGCATTGCATCTACTAAATCTACTGCAATGAAATTTATATCAAGATTTTCCACAGCAAGTTTAGAAATGAAGGCACCTTTACCACATCCAAGTTCTAGATATAGTTTTCCCTCATTTCCAAACTTTTTATGCCATTTTCCCTTCAGAGGTTCTGGGTTATCTATGAAAAATCCGACAAGCCTCAAGTTCAGGTCTAGCCCACTTTTTGTATCTTATTCTCATATTAATTATCCTCTAAAATAATCTACACCAGCTTCAAATATCTTTTGGTCTGGATTTCCAGGAACATTTTTTATGATTCCAGTATAACTTCTTTCTGAATGTCCCATTTTTCCAAGTATTCTTCCATCTATACTTGTAATCCCCTCTATTCCATATATTGAACCATTTGGATTATGCCTTATATCATAACTTGCATTTCCTTCAAAATCAACATATTGTGTTGCAACTTGTCCATTTTCTATTAATTCTTTTAATACCTCAGCTTTACATGTAAATCTTCCTTCTCCGTGAGATACTGGAATAGAGAAGGTTTCACCTAAATTTACCTTGCTAAACCATGGAGATAGCTTTGATACAACTTTTGTTTTTACCATCATTGATTGATGCCTTCCTATATCATTATATGTAAGTGTTGGCATATCTTCTGTTAAATCTCTGATTTCACCATATGGTAATAAGCCGAAGTTTTACAAGTGCTTGAAAGCCATTACAAATTCCTAGCATTAACCCGTCTTTTTCGTATAGATGCTTATGTATAAGTTCTTTTAATTTTGGATTTCTAAACACTGAAGCTATGAATTTTCCTGAACCATCTGGCTCATCTCCGCTGCTGAAGCCTCCTGGTAACATTATAATCTGTGCTGCTTCAATTTCCTTTGCAAATTCATTTATAGAATTTTCTATATCATTCTCTTTTAAGTTTCTAAATACTCCTACCTTTGCATCTGCTCCCGCATCATTGAAAGCTTTTTTTGCATCTTCTTCACAGTTTGTACCTGGGAATGCTGTAATAAATACTCTCGGTTTTGCAAAGCTCTGCTTTGCAATTACTGGACATTTTTTATCACTTAAAATATTTTCTATATTTTTATTTTCTTTTTTAGGTTTAGTTGGGAACACTTTTTCAAGAGGCTCCTCCCATACCTTTATAAGCTCCTCCAAATCTAATTTTAGATTTTTTATTTGTATTTCTTCTTGCTTAATTGTTTCTCCTAAAATCTCTAATTTGCTATTTTCTGTATTTTCTGCAAGCTCTATTATGAAGGTACCATACATTGGCTTAAATACATTTATGTCATTTTCAAACTTAAATCCTATTTTATTTCCAATTGACATTTTTGTTATAGTCTCTGCAATTCCACCATTTCTCACTGTCATAACTGACAAAGCTTTTTTACTATTAATTAATTCATGAACAATGTCATAATTTGCCTTCAAGTCTTCAAAATCTGGTAAAAAGTTCTCGTCTATTTTGGTTCTTAAAATAGCAACTTTTGAAGCGACTTTTTTGAATTCAGCTGATACTACTTTTTCAGTATCTACTGTTCCTACACAGAAGGAAACTAATGTTGGTGGAACATCTAATTCATTATATGTACCTGACATACTATCTTTTCCACCTATTGCAGCTATTCCCAATCCTTCTTGTATATAATATGCACCGAGTAATGCTGCAAATGGTTTTCCCCAACGTGCTGGATCATTTTTTAATTTTTCAAAATACTCTTGAAGTGTAAGCCATGCTTTTTTATAATCTCCTCCTAAAGCTACATATTTTGAAACAGACTCCAATATAGCATAAATTGCTCCATGGAATGGACTCCAAATTGCAATTTCTGGATTATATCCAAATGTCATAATAGTTCCTGTTTTTGTATATCCTTCTAGGCTAGGAATTCTTGCACACATTCCTTCTTCTGGTGTTAACTGATATTTTCCTCCAAAAGGCATAAGTACTGTATTTCCACCAATTGTACTATCAAATCTTTCTACTAATCCCTTTTGTGAACAAGCATTTAAGTCACTTATTTTTTCAAGCCAAGTTTTCTTTATGTCTGTATTTTCATATTCCTTTTTAAAATAGCTATCTTCATAATTAGGTTTATTAACTGAAATATTAGATTTTTTAACATCTCCATTTGTATCTAAAAATTCACGACTAATATCTACAATTAGCTTATTTCTCCAATACATTTTTACTCTAGGTTCTTCTGTTACTTTTGCAACAACCGTTGTTTCTAAATTTTCCTTTTCTGCTAATTTTTGGAATTTGTCTACATTCTCTTTTGCAACTACAACAGCCATTCTTTCTTGTGATTCAGAAATTGCAAGCTCTGTTCCATCAAGTCCCTCGTATTTTTTTGGAACTTTATCTAGGTTTATTTCTAAACCATCTGCAAGTTCTCCTATTGCAACAGAAACTCCTCCTGCCCCAAAGTCATTACATCTTTTTATTAATCTTGTAACCTCTATATTTCTGAATAATCTTTGTATTTTTCTTTCTTCTGGTGCATTTCCTTTTTGAACCTCTGCTCCGCAACTAGACAAAGACTCACAAGTCAGTGCTTTTGATGAGCCTGTCGCACCACCACATCCATCTCGTCCTGTTTTTCCTCCAAGGAGTATTACGATATCTCCTGGAATTGGTCTTTCGCGCACAACATTTTTAGCAGGTGCAGCACCTATAAGTGCACCTATTTCTAATCTTTTTGCCACATATCCTGGATTGTATATTTCAGTAACTTGTCCGTGTACTGAGTCCTATTTGATTTCCATATGAGCTATATCCCTTGGCAGCCTCAGTGACTATCTTGCGCTGAGGAAGCTTG
>CARDEQ010000161.1:0-3300 GCA_948958005.1 uncultured Clostridia bacterium | reverse complement strand
AAAGCTTAATAAACAACTACAAGAGGAAATAAACAGACTAAAAAGAGAACTAGAGGAGGAAAGAAATTTAAAAAATAAATTTATAGAAGAACTTAGGAAAGAAAAAGAAGCAAAAAATAAATTAAGGATAGAAATACAGCTAAAAGACAAACTGATTGAAGAATTAATAGAAAAGCTGAAAAGTGAAAATAAAAAAGAAGCAATAATGGAGACTATCTATGAACAATCTAAAGCAAATGAAAAGGAGGCAAAAAAAGACATAGAAGAAATGCAGATACTTCCTAGAACAGGTAATGATTATTTCATATTAAAATTAATTATAGTAGATATAATCTTATTTATAATTTTCTTACTCATAATTTTAGTAAAAAGTAAAATAAAAAACAGACTACTAATTAAAAAGCAGTCTGTAAACTAAAACCTAAAGAATAATACAAATTAAACCACCACTGCCCTCATTCACAATTCGTTCTAAGGTTTCTTGAAGCTTTAATTGAGCATCTTCAGGCATTCTGTATAATTTATTTTGTAATCCTTCATTTACAAGTTCATGTAAACTTTTTCCAAAGATATTTGATTCCCAAATTTTCTTAGGGTCAGTTTCAAATTCAGAAAGAAGATAAGTCACAAGTTCTTCAGATTGTTTTTCTGAACCAACAATAGGAGAAACCTCTGTTGTTATATCAGCACGTATCATATGTATACTTGGAGCTTTGGCTTTTAGTTTAACACCAAATCTAGAGCCTTGTTTTACCATTTCAGGTTCATCTAATATAAGTTCTTCCATTGAAGGAGTGACAATACCATATCCTTTAGCTTTAACCTCTTCTAATGCATATGCAATCTTATCATATTCCTTTTTGGTTTGAGCAAGAGAAGTAAGACAAGAGAACAAGTCTCCTTCATCAGAAACATTAACACCTGTCATTTCAGTTAGAATTTGGTAGAACAATTGCTCTTTTAGAGAAATATTAATGCTAACATTACCATTTCCAAGATTGATTTCACTAAGTGTTGTATTTGAGATTACTTCTGTTGATTTAACTAAACTTAAACTATCATTAACTTGCTTCAAAACAGAAATATTACTAAAAGCAGTCTTTATTTCAGCAAAAAGCTCTTGCTTAAGCCAATGTTCATCAGGTAAGCACAAGGTCCAACTTGGAAGGGAAATATTCATTTGTTCAATTGGAAATTCATAAAGAAGTTTACCAAATATATCATTGATATTTTCAATAGAAAGATTAGAACAGTCAGTTGGAAGTACAGAAACTCCATATTTATCTTCTAATTTCCTAGCAAGCTCTGCTGCTTCAATTGAATCTGGATCTTCGCTATTAAGAACTATAACAAAAGGCTTTTTTAGTTCTTTTAATTCAGAAACAACTCTTTCCTCTGCCTGTATATAATCTTCTCTAGGAATATCAGTTATACTTCCATCAGTTGTAATTAAAATACCAATTGTAGAATGCTCAGAAATGACTTTTGCTGTACCTAGTTCTGCTGCAGTTTCAAAAGGGATTTCATCCTCGGACCAAGGTGTTTTAACCATTCTCGGAACATCATCTTCTAAGTATCCAATAGCGTTATTCACAAGATATCCGGACACAATCAACCAGTCTTGTTTTAAATCGGATATTATCGCCTAAAGTAATTTCAATTGCTTCGTTAGGCACAAATTTGGGTTCAGTTGTCATTATTGTCCTTCCAGCAGCACTTTGGGGTAATTCATCTTGGGCTCTTTCCTTTTTATATTCGTTTTCAATGTTTGGAATGACAAGTAAGTCCATGAAACGTTTAATAAAGGTAGATTTTCCGGTTCTGACAGGACCCACGACGCCAATATATATATCGCCATCAGTTCTAGACCTAATATCCTGATATAAGCTTAAATTTTCCATCATTTTTAACCTCCATAATAAATGTTTGTACAATTAACTTTACTAATTTATATTAAAAACAAAGGTCAAATATTACAAAAATACAAAAAAACTTTAACTTAAATTTTCTTGCCTTGATAAGATAAACTAAATATTGTATAATATATCAAAGGAAGGAAAAAGAAATAATGAAGGTTTTAGTAGTTCGGAGGCGGAGCTCGGGCGGAATGCTTGCAGCAATATCGTCTGCAAATTCAGGGAATGAAACAATTATATTAGAAAAGATGGAAAGCTGTGGAAGAAAGATTAGGATAACAGGAAAGGGTAGATGTAATATTACAAATGCAATTGATATGTCAGAGTTTATAAATAATATTCCAGGAAACCGGTAAATTCTTATATAGCAGTTTTCAAAATTTTACGAACAAGGATATAATAAAATTATTAGAAAGCGAAGGAGTTAAGACAAAAGTAGAAAGAGGAAATCGAGTATTTCCAGTTTCAGATAATGCACAAAGTGTAATTGATGCGCTTAAGAGTAAACTAAAAAAACTAAAGGTTAAAATTATAACAAATGCAAGAGTAATAGATATAACACAAGAGGATAGCAAAGTAACAGGAGTAGAGTATATATATAATAATAATAAACAAATTATGAAGGCGGATAAAGTAATAATCGCAACTCGGAGGTTTAAGTTATTCAGTTACAGGCTCGAGTCGGAGATGGATATGAAATCGCAAGGAAACATGGGCATACTATAAATGAATTAAAGCCAGGACTAATACCACTTGAATGTTATGAAAAAAATATAGTAAAAGAAATGCAAGGGCTATCTTTAAGGAATGCTGCAATAAAAATAATAGACAAATCAAAAAACAAAAAGATATACGAAGATTTTGGAGAAATGATGTTTACACATTTTGGAATTACAGGACCAGTTATAATTAGTAGCTCCTCTCAATTAGTAAGATATAAAAATATAAATAATTTATTTGAAGGAAAGGAAATAGAATTAAATATAGACTTAAAACCAGCATTAGATAGTGAAAAGTTAGACTTAAGAATAAGGAGAGATTTTGAAGAGCTAAGCAACAAAAAATTTAAGAATAGCCTAGATAAGCTATTGCCACAAAAAATGATAGAACCAATAATCAAAATTTCTAAAATAAATCCTGAAAAGAAAGTGAACGAAATAACAAAAGAAGAGAGAAAATGTTTAGGAGAGCTAATTAAAAATTTTAAACTAACAATAAGTGGATTTAGAGGAATAGAAGAAGCAATAATAACCAGCCGGAGGAATATCAGTTAAAGAAATAGAGCCTAAAACAATGGAATCAAAAATAATTAAGGGATTGTATTTTGCAGGAGAAGTAATTGATGTAGATGGATATACTGGAGGATTTAATTTGCAAATTGCTT
>CARDEQ010000160.1:0-3332 GCA_948958005.1 uncultured Clostridia bacterium | reverse complement strand
ATTAACAATACCAAAAAAGGATATTGTTATTAATGGAAGAGTAAAATCTTATACAATAGAATTATAGGAGGTAAATTCATGAAAATAGCATTTTCATATAAACGTGTTAGTTCTAAAGAACAAAAAGAGAAAGAAAACTCTATACCAGAACAAGACAGAAGAATTAAACAATTTGCAAAAGATAATGATATTATGATAACAAAGGAATTTGAAGATAGTAACTCTGCATTTCATGACGAATTGAGAAGCGATTTTGACACAATGATAGAAACTGCATTAAAGGAAAGACCTGATTATATTATTCTTGACGATTCTAGTAGATTTGCTAGAACCAGACAAGTTGCCATTGATACCAAAAGTAAGCTTCGTTCTTATGGAATTAATATTTTGTATGCAAGTGAACCCAATGTTGACAACTCAACTGTGGCAGGATTTTGGCTTGAAAGTATACAAGAAATAAAAAATGAAGCAACAAGTAGAGAGATTTCTTTTAACACCAAAAGAGGTATGACTGGTAATATACAACATAGAGATATTGAGACTGGTTGGTGCTATAAAAACGGTGGAAAGCCCCCTTATGGCTATAAAAGAACTATATTACATAGAGGTTTTGATAAAAGAGGTAAACCTTCATATAAAACTATTTGGGAACTTGACGAAACCACTTCTTCTATTGCAAGAAAAATAATAGTTGATATGTATACAGAAAAAGAAATGTCTTATACTATGATTAGAGATTATTTGAATGACCATAAAATAAAAAGTCCCTCAAATAATCTTTGGAGTACTTCAACAATAGTTTCTATGTTAACATCTGATAGATTAGAACAGTATACAGGAACCGCTATATGGAATAAAGCAAACAATAATGTTATAGGTGTGAAATATAATAAAAAAGATAAATGGGTAATATGTGAAAATGCACACCCTGCTATCATAACTAAAGAAGAATACCAAAAAGCAATGGAACGAAAAAGTAAAACGAGTAACAATACTCATAAATTTAATATTAATAGTGACTATTTGTTATCTGGCTTGAATTTTGAAGGGCAGTTTCTTTTTACATGTGCTAATTGCGAAGGACATATAATTGGTTGTTCTACTGGGAAAAAGCACATTAAAAAATATACTTGTAGTACTAATAATCATAAAGGTTCTTGTGGATGTAGTAATAATTGGAAAATAGAAAAAGAATGGTTAGAAAACATCATTATAAACACTCTTGAAAATAATTATTTTACAAATAAAAAAATAGAAACTTGCATAGATACAGTATATAAAGATGTATGTAATATAAAAAGCATATATTCAAATGAATTAAAAAATATTGAAATAGAAATAAAAACAACTAATGGTCAAATACAAAATTTATTAAATAGTATAAAAAATGGGGTTAATCCTGAACTTGTAGTTAACGATATAAATGGACTAAAGGAATTATTAGATAAATTAAATTTAAGAAAGACAAATATAATCAATGCAATGGAGAATGAACCCAAAATTAAAAGAAAAGACATTGAGAATTATTTTTACAATTTTCAAAAATTATTTTCTTCTAGTACTTTAGAAGAAAGAAAAGAATTAATAACAACTTTTATTGAAAATATCACTTTGAATAAAAAAGAGCACCAAATTGAAATAACTCCGTATTCAATAGGTGTTCGCGGTCTTGGAGCAGGTAGCGGGAATCGAACCCGCGTCATCAGCTTGGAAGGCTGAGGTTCTACCATTGAACTACACCTGCATCACCCTTGACATTTATTAATTATAAAGGTTCTTTTTAATTTTGTCAATAGTTTTTTTAAATTTTTTTAGTTTTTTCTGATATAATTTATGTATTCATATTTATATGGATTTTTTTCGTCTTTAACCCCGTTTTTCCCTTTTTACAATTTGCCATTCTTCTTCGTCTATTTCAGGAAAAAATGTGTCTGCTTCAAATTCTTCTTCTAGTTTTGTTATATACATCTTTTTAGTATATGGAAGGAGCATTTTATATATTGCTGCTCCTCCAATTACAAAACATTCTTCTTCTGAGGTTATATATTTTTCTATATCTTCTATTTGTGTAGCTATTTCAACCATGTCATTTTCTATTTTAAAGGCTTCATTTCTTGTAAGTATTATGTGTTTTCTATTTGGTAGTACTCTTCCTAAAGATTCAAAAGTTTTTCTTCCCATTATAATTGTTTTTCCGAGTAGTAAGTGTTTTAAATCTTTTTAAATCCTCTGGCAGATGCCAAATTAGCTTATTATCTTTTCCTATTGCATTATTTTTTGCTATTGCAACTATTATACTTAACATATTTTCTCCTTCAATTTTGTGTCAAAAAGCCCCGTCCCCATTGACACATTAAACTGAGACTGGCATTTCTATTTTGCCTAGGTTTTTGTAGTCTATTAATTTTATATCGTCTATTTTGAAGTCGTAGAAGTTTTTGATTTCTGGATTTATCCAAAGTTTTGGTGCTGGAAGTGCTTCTGATTTTCTTGATATGTGCTCCTTCATTCCTTCTATTTGGTTTTCATATATGTGTGCATTGCTTATGCACACTGTTAGTATTCCTGCTTTTAAGTCTGTTACTTGTGCAAGTAAATGTACTAATACTGCGTATTGTACTACATTGAATGGATTTCCTAGTGGCAAGTCGTTTGAGCGTATTGTTAGCATGCAGTTTAATTTTCCATCTGTTACATCCCAGCAGCTATTGAATACACATGGGTATAGTGCTCCTGTATCTAAATATGGGATTTGCCATAAATTTATTATCATTCTTCTGTCTTGTGGGTTTGTTTTTAGTTTATGGATTAGTGTATCTATCTGTTTAAATTCTTTTACTACCCATCCATATGATGTTCCTACTGTTCCATCCTCCATTTCCCATTCGTCCCAAATGTGAACATTGTCTCTTTTTAATTCTTCTACATCATTTGATTGTTTTTGAAATATCCATAATAGTTCCTTTACTGCTGTTTTGAAAGCTACTGACTTTGTTGTTAGTATTGGAAATTCTTCTTCTAAATTAAAACTCATAATCTGGTGCGGTAATTTATATGTTGCAATTCCTGTCCTGTTATTATCGTAATACCCCTCTTCTAATATTTTTTCAGCTATATCTAAATAGATTTCATCGTATTTACTCATAAAAATCCTCCTTACTTAAGTTGTATTTTTCTAGAACTTACAAAAATACCCTCCTTGATAATTATGGAAGGTATTTACATTTTTTATTCTCCTCTACCTTCTGGTAAAGCATTTTCTCCGTTTGTAAGTCTAGCTTTAAATACATATGTAAGTGCTCTTGCAACTTTGCTTTGTTTGATTCTTTGCC
>CARDEQ010000159.1:1871-3346 GCA_948958005.1 uncultured Clostridia bacterium | reverse complement strand
CTTTTTATGAAAGAAGCTTTCAAATTAAAAATAAAAATGGTACATTTAATTATAAATATTTCATGATAAATAAAGTTTTTGAAACTAGTGAATATTTTTATCTTTATGTATCTAAAGAAAATGCATTTTTAGTGTCCAAAAATACATTTTCTTTAGGTACTCCAACAGATTTTTCAAGCTTCATGAGGCGTAAATTCAAATTAAAATACAAGTTAGATAAGAACGTTTAATTCTTCTAAAATATTTTTATATTTTAGATAAAAAATTCCTTTATCTTTAAGTGGTAGGGAATTTTTTAACTCCTCTACTAGTATATAAGTTTGGTTTATGTTGAATTTTTTTTGGTTTTCCTTTGTACTCATTTCGTTTACCATATTTACCATCTTTTTTTCTGCATTTATAATTTCTTTTTGTACATTATCCCAATCCTCTATATCTACATATGCATATGCCTTTATTATATTCGTTTTGGTGCTTATTATATCTTTTTTTAGTTGATCTATATCATAGTTTTTCGTAAATTCAGGCAAGATAGTATACATTTTTGCTAGGTTCTCACTTGTCTTTGTTTTATCTTTTGCTTTTATACTAATTAATACTTGATCTAATGTGTTACTAAATTCTACAATTTTTCCGAGGCTCTGCATCTATATCATACAAATCTAAAACTATTGTTGCCCATACTGAATAAAATACTTCTGTTTCTCCTTGTATCCACTCCCAATTTGCTTCTTTTTCTTCCGCTGTAAGCTCCATTTCTACTTTGGTTATTTTCGTTTCTTTACTACTAGTGCCTTCTTCCTCTTGTTCTTTTCCACTTTTTTCACTGTTTTCTTGCTGGCTTTCACCACTGTTTGATTCTTCTTCCTCTTCTTGTATTTTACTTATTGTGACTTTATAATTTTCCAATTGTATTCCATTTAATGCATTTATTAAACTTGTTAATTTCGCATCTAAATATTCTATTTCTTTTTCTATCTTATCTTTTTTATCATTTTGATTATCTTCTTTTGCATTGGAATACATTATCCATGCAAAAACGCCAAGCGCTATAACTGCTATTAATATAGCTATTTTTATAATTATATTAAAAACATTATTTTTCATTATTTTTTCTCCTTTTAAAGTTTATTATGTCAAAAAAACTCTCCAAATATTCTCTGTAATCTTTTTTGATTTTTAGCACAATATATTTATGTAAAGATTTGTCGATTTTGGAGGTTTTGATGTGAATACAATTGTTAATTTATATAGTGAGAAAAATGGTGAAATTTCAAAATTTTTAAGGAATTTTTATAATAAAGAAATTCTTTTAAAAAACGATTTAAAATGGGAAAAATTTTATGAAAATCCTGTTGAAATGGCCGATATTCTTGGCATTTATATTGATAATATTGATTTATATAATATGAATATGTGGGTGAGTCTAGATGAGGACGCATTTATTAATGTTACTGAAAATAATGGGGATAAAA
>CARDEQ010000159.1:0-1861 GCA_948958005.1 uncultured Clostridia bacterium | reverse complement strand
CTACTGCTTCTTTAGGCTCTAAACCTTTATATAAAGTATCATACACCGTATTTAATATTGGCATTTCTATTTTGTGCATTTTTCCAAGTTCATAAGCTACCTCTATATTATCTATGCTTTCAATTACCATCCCGAACTTCTTTTCTTATTTCCTCAATTTTTTTACCTTGACCTAGCAAAAAGCCTGCTCTTCTATTTCTACTATGCTCACTTAGACAAGTTACTATAAGATCTCCGAAGTCCTGTTAAACCATAAAAGGTTTCTTTTTCTCCTCCCAAAGCTATTCCGAAGTTCTGAAATCTCTTTTAAGCCTCTAGTAATAAGTGCCGCAAAGCTATTGTCTCCAAGTCCAATACCTGCTGCAACTCCTGCACAAAATGCAATTATATTTTTCAGTGCTCCTCCAAGTTCTACACCTTTTACATCGCTGCAAGTATATATTCTTAAATTCTCACTCATAAACTCTTCTTGAAGAATATCTCTTACTTCTTTTTCCTCTGCTGCTGCAACTAAAGCTGTTGGTATATCTTGTGATACCTCCTCAGCATGACTTGGTCCTGAAAGTACTGCTATTTTTGTATTTGGTAATTCTTCTCTTGCAACGTCATCCAAGGTTTTTAAGCTTTCTTTTTCAAATCCTTTTGAGCATATTACAAGTATTTGATTTTCTACATATTCTTTATATTTTTTTATTGTTTCTCTTGTGAACTTTGATGGTGTAACATGTAAAATTATATCAGTATCTTCTATTGCTTCTTCAAGTGAAGTTGTGCAATATACATTTGAAGGCACAATTGCATCTGGCAAAAATTTACATTTACGTTCATTATTTATTAAATTCTTCTCTTCTTCTGAAAATGACCACATTTTTATATTGTGTCCTATTCCTCCAAGTGTTATTGCAAGTGCTGTTCCCCAGCTTCCACTACCTATTATGCATATATTTCTCATTAGCTCCTCCTATTTAAAGCTTAATTTATTTTCTTTTCCTGTCAAAATTCTTTTTATATTTTCTCTATGATTGAATACCACTATAAGTGCAAGAATTAAGCTAAAAACTAAGTAGCTTTCACCTGTAACAATGAAAAAGTCCTTTTGCACTCCAAATAGAGTAAGTACAGGATAAAGGATTGCTGCTGTACATGAACCTGCTGATACCATTCTTGTTACTGCCATTATAATAACTGCAAATACCAAGCAAAGAAGGCCCACCTTCCAATTTATACAAATAAGTACTCCGAGTGATGTTGCAACACCTTTTCCTCCTTTAAATTCGAAAAATACTGGAAATGTATGCCCAAGAATTACTGCAATTCCTGCTGTTTGTACTAAAAGTGCTCCACTTGTGTTTTTTGCAATTAAACTTATTAGAAATGCAAAAATCACTGCTATAACACCTTTTAAAATATCACATACTAGTGTAATTGCTGCTGCACCTTTTCCAACACTTCTAAGCATATTGGTTGTGCCTGCATTTCCGCTTCCCTTTTGTCTTACATCAAATCCTGCAAATTTTTTGCTAATTATTACTGAAAAATTAATACTTCCTATAAGATATGCGCATACTGCGACTATTATTACTGCTAACATATTAATTACCTCCTTAATTTTATTCTTCTTTATCGTTTTTTTCTCTCACTATCACTCTGATTGGCGTCCCTACAAAACCAAATTCCTTTCTAATATGGTTTACTAGGTAACGTTCATATGAAAAGTGGAATATATCTTTATTGTTTACAAATATTATGAATGTTGGTGGTTTAGTACTTCCTTGAGTTACATATAGTATTTTTAACCTTTTGCCTTTATCTGTTGGAGGTTGTACAATTGCAATTGCTTCATTTAGCACTTGATTTAAAA
>CARDEQ010000158.1:0-3346 GCA_948958005.1 uncultured Clostridia bacterium | reverse complement strand
TCGGTTGTGACAATATAGGGTACTCAAACCATATATTTTTCAAAAAAGTGTGACATATGATTGACTAACCTTCACAAAATTGACTCAATAGATAATTGAGTATCTTGATTAAATAGTAAAGATGTGATAGAATGAAAAAAGAAAAAATAAGTATAAAATATTTAAGGAGAAACTAAAAATGCAAAATTTTAACTATCATACACATACATATAGATGCCATCATTCAGATCAAGATTTTTCAGATGAGGAATATGTAGAGGACTTCATAAAATTAGGAGTCAAGAAATTTGCTTTTACAGACCACTGTCCAGAGAAGAATAGAATTGATAAAAGACAAGACATGAGAATGGATTATAGTCAAAAAGAGGAATATTTAAGGAGTATAAGTGCACTAAAAGAGAAATATAGGGGAAAAATAGAAATTGAAACTGGTTTTGAGACCGAATATTTACCAGGAGAAGAGGAAAATATTAGAGAACTTAAAAAGGATAGTGACAAAATAATTTTAGGACAACATTTTATATATGACGACAATAAAAATTTAAAAATATTTGGAGAAGACGATTTTTCAGATAAAGAATTGATTAGATATGCAGAGTATGTAGAGAAGGCTATGGAGCTTGGAATTCCAGATTTGATTGCACATCCAGACATATACTTATACAGAAGAGAAAAATTTGGAGAAATTGAGAAGAAAGTAGCTGAAATAATTTGTAGTGCAGCTAAACAATATGGTATTCCGCTAGAAATAAATTTAATGAGGATATATAAAGGAACATATTTTGAAAATAAGACAATAAATTATGACACAATAGAAAAACAGAAGGAAAAGCTAAAAACAGCAGATATTGCTTATCCTAATAGAGGCTTTTGGGAGGTTGCAGGTAAGTATAATGTTAAAGCAGTATATGGATTAGATGCACATTATAAAGGACAAATACAATTTTTTTATAAGTTAATGGAATTAGCTAAAGAATATTTAGGAGAAGAAATAATTAGTAAATTAGATTTTATCCAATAAGGAGTAATTTATGAACCAATATTTTGAAAGCTTAAGTAAAGAAATAAAGGAGTATTTTGGGATTTTATCCGAGGAATTTCCAGACTTTTTATATGAATACATAAACACAAAAGAAATGCAAAAGCAAAATGGAATAAGTGTGAGTTGTGGGACGATTTATTCTAAAATGTATAACGAAATGTGGTATTCAAGCTTAGACCATAGTATACGGTGTAGCATTGATAGTTTGGAATTTTACTAAGGATAAAAAGCAGACTTTAGCAGGCTTATTTCATGATATAGCAACACCAGCTTTTAAACACTGCATTGATTTTATGAATGGAGATTATGAAAAACAAGAATCTACTGAAGAATTAACTCAGCAGATTATTAGTGAATCAAAAGAAATAATGGCTTTATTAAATAGAGATAATATAAAAGTAGAAGAGGTCTCAGATTATCATATTTATCCAATTGCAGATAATGATACTCCACGGACTTTCTGCTGATCGCTTAGAATATACTCTTTCAAATGGTTTGGGTGCGACTAAGAAGCTATGGAGTTTAGATGAAATAAAGGAAATATATAAGGATATAGAAGTTCAAGAAAATGAAAAGGGGGCTTCTGAGATTGGCTTTAAAAGCTTAGAAAAAGCGGAGAAATTTGTACATGGAATGAGCGAACTTTCAGCAATGTATATATGCAGTAAAACTAAATTTTCCATGCAATTTTTAGCAGATGTTGTTAAAAAAATGTCTAATAGAAGCTTAATCACTATAAAAGATTTGTATGAGTTATCAGATAAAGAGGTTATAAAAAGGATCGAGAACTGCGAGTATGACAATATTTCAAAATGCTTTGAAATTTGGAAAAATGCAGAGAAGATAAATGAAAGTGAAGAAAAAATAGAGGATAAATATACAGTTTCTGTAAATCCTAAAATAAGATATATCATACCGCTTGTTAAACAAGAGAATAAATTTATTAGAATAAATCAATTGTCTGCAAGGGCAAGTGAAGATATCGAAAGAGTGTTAAATTATAAAACAAAAAAATATGCATATTTAGATTTTAAATTTTAAGGAGAAAAAGTTATGCTACTTACCACACTAGGATATATTGAAAAAGATGGAAAGTATTTGATGCTACATAGAACGAAAAAGAAAAATGATATGAATAAGGATAAATGGCTAGGCATAGGAGGAAAGTTTGAAGAAGGAGAAAGCCCAGAAGAATGCATGATAAGAGAGACAGAGGAGGAGACTGGATTAAGACTTAAATCTTGTAATTTAAGAGCTGTTATAACATTTGTATCAAATATATATGAAGCAGAGCATATGTATTTGTTTACATCAGATAACTTTGAGGGAGAGCTTATAGAATGTAATGAGGGAGAACTTAAATGGGTTGACAAAGAAGAAGTAATATCTTTGAATGCTTGGGAAGGTGATAAAATATTTTTGCAAAAGTTATTTAACGATGATAGCTTTTTTACTATGAAGGTTGAATATAATGGAGACAAAATGGTTAATTATAAAATAAATGAATATTAACAATTTATTCGTATAAAATTCACTTTATTAATATAAGATATTTTTAGATAGGAGAGTGTAGTTTTAAGTTGGAGACTAATGATAATAAAGGTAAGGATTATTACTCCATAGGAATAGACGAAATTTTAAAGGAGTTTAATACTACGAGAGAAGGACTTAGTGATAAAGAGGCAGAAAAAAGATTAAAAGAAAATGGATATAATGAGTTAAGAAATAAAAAGCCTAAAACAATTTTAGAACTAGTGTGGAAAGAAATAACTGACCCAATGATATTGATTTTACTTGGAGCAGTGCTTTTATCAGTTGTTTTACATGAATGGGTAGAGGCTTGGGTAATTCTTGTGATTGTATTTGTAAATACTATTATTAGTGTTGCTCAGGAAAAGAAGGCTGAAGCTTCAATTGAAGCATTAAAGAGTATGAGCTCACCACTTGCTAGAGTATATAGAGAAGGTGAGGAGAGCCACATATCTTCAAAGGAACTAGTAACTCGGAGATATTGTAATATTAGAAGCAGGTAGCATGGTGCCAGCAGATATAAGGTTGATAGAGTCTTCAAACTTAAAAGTGCAAGAAGCATCTTTAACAGGAGAATCTGTGCCAGTAGAAAAGGATGCAGACGAGATAGTAAAACGGTGGTAGTGCTTTAGGAGATAGAATAAATATGGCATATTCATCTTCACTTGTTACTTATGGTAGGGCAGAAGGAATAGTTGTTGCGACTGGAATGGATACAGAGGTTGGAGGCATAGCTGAGGCCTTAAATGACGAGGATGAGTTTGATACCCCAAT
>CARDEQ010000157.1:0-3366 GCA_948958005.1 uncultured Clostridia bacterium | reverse complement strand
CGACAATTCCTGATAATACACCTGATAGAAATGCTTTTCCTTTAGTTTCCCCTTGCATTTTAAGTGGCATTGATATTATTGCACCTTCTGGAATATTTTGGATTGCTATTCCTATTGCAAGTATCATTGCTTCAAACAGTGCTATTCCTGCATTACCTGATAGAAATCCTGCAAACACCACTCCTACCGCCATTCCTTCTGGAATATTATGTAGGGTAACTGAAAGAAGTAACATGTTAAGTTTTTTGCCATTTTCTTTTGTTTCATATTTTGCAGCTACTTTATTTATAACCAGTAAAAATACGACTCCTGAAATAACTCCAATTGCTGCTGGTATCCATGACGGAACGCCTTGGTTTTCTGCCATTTCTACTGCTGGAATTATAAGTGACCACACACTTGCTGCAATCATTACTCCTGCTGCAAAACCTACTATAAGTTTTTTAAACTTTTCATTCATGTCTTTTTTCATAAAAAATACTAAACTCGCACCAAAACTTGTGCCTAAAAATGGTATTAGTATCCCTGCTATACTATTTATTACATCCTCCACTTTTCCTTTGCCTCCTATATTAGTATATTATGCAGGGCATTTGTATTATGTTAATTTGCATTTTATACCTATCTCACTATGCATTTCAACAAGCTTAGTTCAAAACCATTGAAATAATAGTTTGTTTTTACTTCTTTTAATATATTACTTATAATTACATTACATATTGTGTCAAAATGCCCCGTCCCCTTTGACCCTTTGACCTTGCTTTTTGACCCTTTGACATTTATTTTACTTTAAGCATTCTTAGAGCATTTATTATAGCTATTATTGAAACTCCTACATCTGCAAATACTGCCTCCCACATTGTTGATATACCAATTGCACTTAAAAATAATACTACAATTTTTACAGAAATTGCAAATATTATATTTTGCTTCACTATCCTCATTGTTTTTTTTGACACATTAATTGCTTTAACAATTTTTGATGGTTCATCTGTCATTATTACTATATCTGATGCCTCTATTGCTGCATCAGAGCCTACTCCTCCCATTGCAATTCCTATATCTGAAATAGCAAGCACAGGTGCATCATTTATTCCGTCTCCGAACAAATGCAAGTTTTCCTTTTGCAGATTTTTCCTTTTTTAATTCTTCTATTTTCTGAACCTTGCCATCTGGTAGTAGTTCAGCATATACTTTATCTAATTTTAACTTCTTTGCAACATCTTCCCCGTACTTCTTTTCTATCCCCAGTTAACATCACTATTTGCTTTATTCCACTTTTCTTTAGACTTATAATTGCCTCCTTAGAATCCTTCTTTAATTTGTCTGCAATTAAGATATATCCAGCATACTCTCCATTTATTGCAGTATAAATAATTGTTCCTATATCCCCACATTTTGCATATTCAATATTCTTTTCCTGCATTAGCTTTTCATTTCCTATTAATACATCTTTTCCTTTTATTTTAGATGATATTCCAAGCCCTGCTAGTTCTTGTATACTTTCTATATGTGATTTATCTATATCCTTTTTAAAAGCAGATTTTATCGATTCTGCTATTGGATGATTTGAATAAGCTTCACTATATGCTACAATTTCTAATAATTCTTCTTCTGAAATATTAATTGCATGTATCTTTTGTACTTCAAATACACCCTCTGTAAGTGTACCTGTTTTATCCAAAACTACTGTTTCTACTTTTGATAAAGCTTCTAAATAGTTACCTCCTTTAATCAACACTCCAACCTTAGAAGCACCTCCGATGCCTCCAAAAAAGCTTAAAGGTATTGATATTACAAGTGCACATGGACATGATACTACTAAAAATGATAGTGCTCTATATAGCCATTCTATAAAAAGTCCCCCGTTTATTAAAAATGGTGGAATAACTGCAATGATTAAAGCTATGATTACAACAGCTGGAGTATAGTATTTTGCAAATTTTGTTATAAAATTTTCAGATTTTGACTTTTTGTTACTTGCATTCTCTACTAAATCCAAAATCTTACTCACTGTTGATTCTCTAAATTCTTTTGTAACCTTAATTTTCAATACTCCATTTATATTTATACAGCCACTTAAAATTTCATCTCCTAATTTTATTTCTCTTGGTAAGCTCTCCCCTGTTAATGCCTTTGTATCAAGAGTAGAATTTCCGTTCTATTATAATTCCATCTAGCGGCACTTTTTCTCCTGGTTTAACAATAATTATCTCTCCTAATGCTACCTCTTCTGGAGAAACTTTTTCCTCCTTTTCTTGTCTTATAACCTTTGCCTCGTCTGGTCTAATATCCATAAGACTTGATATAGACTTTCTTGATTTATTTACTGCGTAACTTTGAAACAACTCACCTATTTGATAAAATAGCATAACTGCTACTGCTTCTGGATACTCTCCAATTGCAAAGGCTCCAATTGTTGCAACCATCATAAGAAAATTTTCATCAAAAACTTTTCCTCTAAATATATTTCTAACTGCTTTCTTTAATATCTCTAATCCAACAAACAGATAACTAATAATAAATAATACATTTGTTACATATTCATTACTAAATTTTGATACTAAAGCAAGAATATATAAAAATATTGCTATTATAATTAAACCTGCTTTTCTTTTCATAATCTCCTCCTAAATCTCCTCTAGCTTTACATCTGGTTCTTCTTTTTTTATAGTCTTTACTAATTTCTTAACCAATTCTTCTTTTTGACTTTCGTCAAATTCTATTTCTAATCTTTCCATCATAAAACTGATGCTAGCATTATCTATCCCTTCAATTTTTTGTATTCTTCTTTCAAGTTCTGCTGCACAATTTGCACAATCTAATCCTTTTATCTTAAACTTAACCTTCATTTTTAATTTCTCCCTTCTTTTAATTTCTATGCTCAATATGCTCTGCTCCAATTTCAAATACACGTTTAACATGTTCATCATCTAACATATAAAAAACTTCTTTTCCTTGCTTTCTACATTTTACTATTCCACTTATTCTAAGTGTTCTTAGTTGATGTGAAATTGAAGATTTACTCATTCCTAAAACATTTGCAATATCGCATACACACATTTCATTTTGATCTAATGCATATAAAATTTTTACCCTAGTTGTATCTCCTAAAATTTTAAAAAATTCCGCTAATTTATTAAATAATTCTTCACTAGGCATCTTATTAATAGTTTTGTCTACAATGTCCTTATGTATTACATTACAATCACATACAAATTCATTTTTAGACATCTCTACCTCCATATATTTTATGCAAATAGTTGAATGTTTGTTCAACTTTTCTTTAAATATATTATAATTGAATATATATTCAATTGTCAAGAGCAAAATAAAAAACAACATAATTTCTATTGAAGGTTAGTC
>CARDEQ010000156.1:0-3464 GCA_948958005.1 uncultured Clostridia bacterium | reverse complement strand
GTGCAAAAAACATCAGGTTTAGTACTTTCAAGTAGCCGGAGCAAATATATATACTATCCTTGTTACAGCAAGAGATGGAATTACAACGAGCCAGTATGTGATAGAAGTAATAAGAGATAATAAAATACAAATATACGGAAACGTACTAACAGAAAACAAATTTGATAAGCACACAGCAGATATAATAATATATGATAAAATAACAAAAGAAGAAGTAACAAAAGCTAGTACAAAGGAAGATGGAACCTTTGAAATAGAAATATCTTTAGGAACATACGATATAGCAATAAAAAAAGACGGGTACCTACAATATACACTAACAGAAGCTAAGTTAACAGATGGAATAGAAGAAAAAATAGACTTAGGAGAATTTAAAATATATGCAGGAGACATGAATGCAAATGGACAAGTTGAAATAGATGACTTAGTTACAATAAATGATCAAATAAGTCTAAGACAAAATAACCAAACAGAAGTAAACACAAAATACGACCTAAACGGAGACGGAAAAATAGATATACTAGATAGAAATATACTAAAAGAAAACTATGGAAAAAAGGAAGAAAAAATAAAATGGACAAACTAAAATAAAACCACAAAAAGCCCCTCTAGAAACATATAGAGGGGCTTTTGTGTCAATGGGGACGGGGCAAATTGACACAAGTTTACAAAAGGTCTTGACATTTTATTATAATCATGCTAATATATAAAATATTATATCATGTAAAGTTTAAACTCAATTTTATTAATGTTCTTTAGAAATACCCAAAATTGTGATAAGAGCGCCACTCTAATAAAAATAACCACAGATTTAATTTATAAATAAAAAAGTATAAATAAGTTAAAAATAACCTTGACATATGAAACAGCGCATGGTACAATAAAAACAATAAAGGAGGTGATAAGTATGGTAGAAGAACAATACAATGGACTCATGGAGCATATAGATTCTAAATTTGATAAAATTATAGAATATGTAGACATTAAAATACAAGAAAAATTAGATTTGAAATTTTCAAATATGCAGGAAAAATTAGACTTGAAATTCTCAAATATGCAGGAAAAATTAGACTTGAAATTCTCAAATATGCAGGAAAAATTAGATATGAAGTTTTCAGAAGTACAAGAAGAATTGGATATGAAGTTTTCAAAAATACAGGAACAATCAGATGAAAAATTTTCAGAAATGCAAGAAAAAGTAGACTCAAAACTTATAAAGATGCAAGAACAATTAGATGCAAAATTTGTAAAGATGCAAGAACAAATTGACAATGGCTTTGCAGATTGTGCGGAGAGATTTGAGGCTGCGGAGGAGAGAGATTATCAGCTAGAACTGAAAATAGACACTCTTTTAAGAATACACAATTCAGACATTGAACAAATACATCAAAAGATTAATGAAGTTGTGTAAATTAAAATAATTAATTCTAGAGCAAAGGCCTTTGCAAATTAACACTAGAAAATAGGTGCTTATAAATAAACATCAGCAGTGATGATTATTTACAAGCACCTATTTATAAAATTAAATTACTTTGAATAAAAAATAGTTTGACTTTTTTCTTTGACCATGTTAATATTAATAAAAATGTCCTGAGGAGAATACTAATGACAGGAAATGAAAATAAAGAGCAATATATGAAAGAAGCAATAAAAGAAGCAATAAAGGCATATAAAAAAGAAGAAGTTCCAGTCGGAGCAATAATTGTAAAAGATGGTGAGATAATTGCTAGAGCACATAATTTGAAAGAAACAAATAAGGATACAGTATGTCATGCAGAAATCTTAGCAATTCAAAAGGCAAGCAAAAAAATCAACGCTTGGCGTTTAGAAAACTGCGAATTATATGTGACATTAGAGCCATGTACAATGTGTGCAGGAGCAATAATAAATTCAAGAATAAAGAGGGTTATAATCGGGACAAGCGATCCAAAAACTGGTGCTTGTGGCTCTGTTTTGAACCTGTTTGAAGACTATAAATTCAATCACAAACCAGAATTCGAGATAGGAATTATGCAAAAAGAATGTGAAAAATTATTAAAAGATTTTTTTAAGAACTTAAGAGATACTAAAAAAACAAAGGGAGGAAAACCTTAATTTTATGCATGAATTGGGAATAAAAGCAAAGAAGATAATTAGATTTTTCATAGTGGTATTTGTATTAACTTTAGTCATAACAATAATTAGCCTACTAATGTTAAAATATGCGGTAGAAGGCGAAAATAATATGCCATTTGAATTATCACAGTTAATAATAGTTAGCACAGCAGAAGGAATTGATATAGAGGGTGAAGAAAATACATGGAATTTTGATTTAGCACAGAACAATGATATATATATTTACATATCAAAAAACAAAAACTATAAAGATACAGAAATAATAAAAAGCATAACTTTAAGTAATTTTAAAGTGGAAAATGGTCCAAATGTAGGAAAAATAACAATATATAGACCAACTGAAAACGAGGGAAAAATCTATGAATACAAAGAAGAATACATAGCTCAAAATAGTATAATCTATACAGGAAGTGAATTTACAAATGCAAAAAAATTAGAAGTTGCAAATCAAGGAGGAATTTTACTTCTAAGAATGACCAACAAAGACTTAGGAAAATACTCATCAAATGAAGAAGCAATAACACATAATGGTACAATATTAGCAAAAGCAGGTTTAAATTACGAGGATATCAAGTGTAAAGTGAATTTTGATATATTAATAGAATTAGCATCAGGAATAAAATTTACAGGAAATATAGCAATTAATTTACCATCAGGAAATATACTATTAGATGGCACTTCAGAGTATGAAAAGACAGATTTCAAAGATATAATTTTTAAAAGAAATTAAAAAAATGTTGTAAATTTGAAAAAAACATTATATAATTAATAAAAACAAACTTAACTTTTGTGTGGAAAGTAATTTTCAATAAAAATTTATGAACCTCGTCAGGTCCGGAAGGAAGCAGCGATAAGTAAAAACTTTTATGTGGAAATTACTTTCCACAGAGAAGTTAAGTTAGTTCTTAGGGCAAGATAGAGTTACAGATAATGTATGCAACTTAAGCTTAGCTTAAGTTGCATACATTATAATAAAATATAATTATATTCTATTTTATTATAAAGCATTGACAAACCAAAAAAATTTTAATTTTTTTCTTATTATATTTTATAAATTGAACAAATTTTAATTATTAAGGAGAAAACAAATGGTATATACAGCATTATATAGAAGATTTAGACCTAAAACTTTTAGTGAGGTTGTAGGACAAGACCATATAATACAAACATTAAAAAATCAGATAAAATCAGGTAGAATTGGGCATGCATATTTGCTTACGGGTGGAAGAGGAACAGGGAAAACATCAACAGCAAAAATACTTGCTAGAGCAATAAACTGTTTAAACCCCAAAGCCGGAGAACCTTGTAATGAATGTGAAATTTGCAAGGCGATGCTAGATGGAAGCCTT
>CARDEQ010000155.1:2010-3501 GCA_948958005.1 uncultured Clostridia bacterium | reverse complement strand
CCATGTGTAATGACTAATCCCTTAATTTTATCTCTATTTTTCTCTAGATATGTTGTATCAGCAACAACTAAGTCTACTCCTAGCATATCCTCTGTTGGAAATGCTAATCCACAGTCTACAATTACTATTTCGTCTTCATATTCGAAAACTGTAATATTTTTCCCTATCTCTAGAAGTCCACCTAGAGGAATTATTTTAAGAGGAGATTTTTTTATTCTAACCTCTTGTGCTTTCTTAGAATTTCTTCTTGTTCTTCTTTGAGTCTTCATATTCTTTTCTGCTTGTTTTACTTCTTCTTTTTCTGACATAGCTTCTTCTTTTCTTGTATTTTCTTTTTGTCGCTTTTGTGAATTTGTCCTTTTTGTTTTTACTTGAACTTTATTATTTTCTATATTTTGTAAGATATTGCTTGTATGTTTTTCTGCTTCCTTCTTTTGTTCATGATGTACTCTTTTTTCTCTTGGCTTTGTTTGTACATCTCGTCTCTTTCTTTCTTTTTTTATTTCAGGTACTGCATTTCCCTGGTTTTCTTTTGCTTCTGCCATTTCTCTTTCACGTTCCTTTCCATTTTACTCAGAAACTCTAAATCACGACAAAATATAGAGCTTTTCATTTGCTCTATGTTGCATATCGCTTACCTTATATTTAGTTTTCCGTTCAACAAATTTTTATTTGCAAACACAGCATTTGTTTGCTTAAAATCTCATCCTTACCATACTATAAGTATGATACACACTGTATTTGATTATACACTACCTTTAAATATTTGTCAAGCATTTTACAAAAGGGCAAGCTTTACATATACTCCTCAAGTACGTCAAATATATTTTCTACAAGTTTTGCGCCTTGTTTTATTAGATTATTTGTACCTTTTGAATTTCTTGAAAGTACATTACCGCGGAACTGCAAACACTTCTCTTCCTTGGTCTAATGCAAAATCTGCTGTAATAAGACTTCCGCTTCTTTCTTTAGCTTCGGTTACAATTATTCCCGAGCTTAACCCACTTATTATCCTATTTCTTTTTGGGAAATTTTGAGGCAACGTTTTTTCGTTTATTTCATATTCTGTTATTACCGCTCCTCCTTTATTTATTATGTTTCTAATTAGCTCAATATTTTCTCTTGGATATATATTGCCAAATCCACCTCCAAGTACTGCAATTGTTCTTCCTTTTGCGAGTAACGCTCCTGCATGAGCTGCTGTATCTATTCCTTTTGCAAGCCCACTTATTATATTTACACCTTCCTTTGCTAGTCCATATGCCAAAGCCCTCGTTATCTCCTCTCCATATTGGCTTGAATTTCTCGTCCCTACAATTCCTATACCAAAATTTTTCAATATAGTCTCATCTCCTAAAACATATATTATCTCTGGTGGGTCTGATATTTCTAATAATTGTTTTGGATAATTTTTCTCTCCTTTTCTAATACTTTTCATTTTCATACTTCCTCTCACTAAATTTTCTTTATTAAAACAATTAAGAGACTCCA
>CARDEQ010000155.1:0-2000 GCA_948958005.1 uncultured Clostridia bacterium | reverse complement strand
AATCTCTCCAAACCCGAATTATATATCTAAAAAATTAATTTAAATCTGCTTGTTTCTTAGCTGCTCTAACAATATTAGTCATAAGCATTGCAACAGTCATGGGTCCAACCCCACCAGGAACTGGTGTTATGAACGATGCTTTTTGTTTTACATTTTTGAAATCCACATCACCAAAAATTCCATCTTCTGTTCTATTAATCCCTACATCAATTATAACTGCTCCGCTCTTTTACCATATCACTTGTTACAAAATGTTGTTTTCCAATTGCTGCAATAATTATATCTGCTTCTTTTGTAATTTCTTTTAAATTTTTTGTTTTAGAATGGCAAATTGTAACTGTTGCATTTTTATTTAGCATACTTAAAGCCATTGGCTTACCAACTATATTACTTCTTCCGTATTACAACTGCATTTTTTCCATCAAGAGATATATTATATGCATCAAATATTTTCATTATTCCATATGGGGTGCAGGAAACAAAAGTATCTTGATTTAAACAAAGCTTTCCGTACATTATATGGATTGAAGCCATCAACATCTTTATTAGGCGATATCCTTTTAAATGCTTCATTTATATCTAAATGAGCAGGTATTGGACTTTGAAGTAGTATTCCTGAAATATCTTTTCTTTCGTTTAGATTATCTATTATCTCTAGCAGCTCGTTCATTTGAGTATCTTCATTAAGTAATATTTCTTCATACTCAATTCCAAGCTCTCGGCAAGCTTTATTCTTACTCTTTACATATGTAAGCGAGGCTTTATCTTCTCCAACAAGTATTACAGCAAATTTAGGTTCAATGCCTTGCTTTTTTAATAAGTCTACCTCCTCCTTTAAATTCTCTCTGACATTTTTTGCAAGTGTTTTTCCATCTATTATTTCCATTCTTACTTTAGTTTCCTTTCTTTATTTATGTACTAATATTGTCTTCCCCACATTACCATATGTTTTGCTACTTTTCCACAACATACGCACTTATCTGATAAATGCTCTTGCTCAAAAGGTATACATCTTGAATGTGCTCCTGTTAGCTCCTTTATCTTGTCTTCACACTCAGCAGCCCCACACCACATTGCCTTAATATATCGTTGTTCTTCATTCATTTTGCTAGTAAATTCCTCTAATGTGGTTGCAGCTGTCGTCTTTTCTTTTAATCTATTTTCACAAAGTTTGTACATATTATTTTGTATATCATCTAAAGTTTTTTCTATTTCATCTTCTAAATTATTTAGCTCTACTTCCTTTTTATCTAAAGTATCTCTTCTAACTATTATACATTTTCCATTTTCTATATCTCTTGGTCCTATTTCTATTCTAATAGGGATTCCCTTAAGCTCACATTCATTGAACTTAAATCCTGGTGTAGCTTGCTCCCTTCCATCTACTTCTATTCTGAATTTATTTTTTAAGGCTTCTTTCAACTCTTGTGCCTTTTCAAGTACTCCTGCTTTATGCTGAGCTATTGGTATAATTCTAACTTGAATTGGCGCAACATTTGGCGGAAGCTTTAACCCTCTTTCATCTCCATGTGCCATTATTAATGCTCCCATTAACCTTGTACTAATTCCCCACGAGGTTTGATACGCATATTCTTCTTTGCCTTCTCTATTTTGAAATTTAACTTCATAAGGTTTTGTGAAATTCTGTCCAAAGTAATGTGAAGTACCTGATTGAAGTGCTCTACCATCTCTTGTAAGAGTTTCTATTGTGTATGTCTCCTCTGCTCCTGAAAATTTCTCCTTTTCTGTTTTTCTTCCTTTAAGTACTGGAATCGCAAGTAAATCCTCTACAATTTTTGCATAGATATCAAGCATTTGCAGAGTCCTTTCCATTGCTTCTTCTTTATTTGCATGAATTGTATGTCCCTCTTGCCATAAAAATTCACGTGAGCGAAGAAAAGGTCTTGTTTCTTTCTCCCATCTTAGTACACTACACCATTGATTATATTTTAAAGGTAAGTCTCTATATGAGTTTACTACTCCTGCATAGTAGTCACTAA
>CARDEQ010000154.1:0-3522 GCA_948958005.1 uncultured Clostridia bacterium | reverse complement strand
CCAAAGAATGGTTTCCTTATATGCAAATGAAAGCAAATATGATGTAGTATTAACAAAAGAAGACAATAGTGCAACAGATACATATAAAGTGATAATAAGACGAGCAGAAGCAGACACAAGCTTAGAAAAAATATTTGTATCAGATAAGGGAATAAGAACAGAAGCAAACAAAATAGATAAGCTAAACTATACAGTAAAAGTGACATCAAGCCTAGATGAAATTGATGTAATAGGAATAGCAAAATATGCAAAAGCAAAAGTAAAAATTGGAGAAGATGGCATATTTATGGTTCACGAAGGCACAAATAAAATAAAAGTGCCAGATAAAACAAGCACAGTAAAAATCATTGTACAGTCAGAAGATGAAAGCCTAGAAACTGAGTACACATTAACAATACAAAAAGAATCAGAAAATACAAGCTTAGAAAAAGTAATTGTAGATGGACAAGAAATAATAAAAGCACCAGATGGAAAATATCACTATTATTTAACTACACCAAAAACTTCAGTTACAGTAATGGCAAAAACAGAAGAAGGAACACCGAATAATACTTATGTGAAATTAGGAATAGAAGAATATGAATTATTCGAAACAACAAAAAACATAGAAATAGATGCCAAAGAAATAAAAGTGCCAATCAAAGTAAAGGCAGAAAATGGAAAAATCGAAGAACACATTTTAATAATAGAAGGACTTCCAGATAACACAAATATAAAAACAGTTGAAGTAAATGGAAAAACGGCAACATATATAGAGGGTGAAAACAGATATGAAATAAGAAGCCGGAGATGAGCACTTTGAAATAAAAGTAACACTAGAAGATTTACTTGCAACAATGGAATTAGGAGATAATCCAGAAGCAGCTGGAGTAGACATAGTAGAAATAGATAAGCAGGGTACGCAAACAAAAGTAATAGTAAAAGTTACATCTCAAAGCAAGCTAGCTTCAGACACATACACAATACTAATACTAGAAAAGTCATCAAACAACAATTTAAGTTTGGTAAAAGTAAATGGAGAAATAGCAAGCCAAACAATAGACAATACATACAAAATAGGTGTAAAAAATGAAACAAAAGAGTTAGACATAGAGGCTACCGCAGAAGACATATATGCAATAACAAATATTAATGGAAATGCCAATAATACATATATTGCAAAAATAAAAGAAAATGTAGTAGAGGGAAAAACAATATATGAATACCAAATTAAAGTAGTCGCAGAAAATGGGGAAGAAGCGGAATACATACTCGAAGTAGAAATATTAGAGGCAAACTACAATATAATAAAGGTAGAAGCAGGAGAAAATGCAGAAAGCTTAGAAAATGCAACTTTAAAAGAGGATGGAAATTACTATTACAAAATAAATAATGTAGAAAAAGGAACAGTAAAGGTAACAATAGAAGCTCCAAAATCCAAAGTAAATGTAAATGGACAAATGAAGGACGAAGTAGTAGTGGAACTTGAAGAAAATATAACAAGAGTTCCAATAATCGTCATAGGAGAAGATGGAAGTAGCAAGCAGGTTTATTTAATAATAGAGAAAAAATCTAGTGATACAAGCATAAAAGACATAACTGGAGAAAAAGTAAAAAGAGTAGAAATAGAAGAAGACTTATGCATGGTATATGTAAATGAAGACATAGAAACAGTGGACTTAAAGATAACATTAAACAATGAATTTGCTTCAATAAAACTAACAGAAGACGCAGAATACACATTGAAGGAGATTGAGAGTACAGTAGATTTAAAAGATTACTATACAAATGGTGGAATAACATTTATAGCATATGTCAAGGCAGAAGATGGAGCTGAAAAAGAATATACAATAAGTATAGAAAAAGAAGCAAATGTAGATTTACTAAGTGTTGTAATAAATACAGAAAATGTAGAATACAACCAAGAAAAAGAAAAATATGAAAAAATAGTTCCAAATGGAAATAAGCCACAAATAGTAATTACAGCAACTGATAGCAAACAAATAGTACAATTATTAGACAAAGATGAAAATGTATTATCATCAGGAATAGGAATATTAAATATAACTCAAACACTAAGTACACAAGAGCTCACAAATGACTATACTATAAAAGTTATATCAAATCATGGAGAGGACTTCGGAGCAAAAGAATATGACTTAAGCATTATACAAAAATCAACAGAAACAGGAATAATATATGTCAAAGTAGACAAATTAGGTACGATGGTAAGTGACGATGGACTAACATATTCAGCTCAGGTTGCAGGTAAAAATACATATCCAGTAGAAATAAAATTGTCAGATGAAAAGGCAACAGTTAGAATAGAGGATATGGAAGGAAATATATTAGTAAATGAGCAAGAAGGAATATTAAAAGGACAATTAAACATACCAGAAGGAGAAACAAAAGACTTCAAAATATTTGTAACCTCTGAGAATGGCGAAATAAAAGAATATAACTTAAATATAGAGAGAATAAGCAGTGATACAGGAATAGAAGGCATAACAGTAACAGACTTAAATGAAGCTGAAACAGATACAATAATAAGAACAGTAACAAGCTATAACGAGCAAACAAAAACATATAGAATAATTGTAAATAAAGCCATAAACAATACAGACATAGTTGTCAAAACAAAGTCAAAAGAAGCACAAATTACAATAGATACAGACAAAACAGAAAAAGGAGAGGTAACTCTTAATAAGGCTCTTTCAGGAGCAGGAACAGTAAAAATACCAATAAAAATAGTAGCACCAGATGGAAAAACTGAAAATAGATACCTAGAAATTGTACAATTATCAGCAGAGGTACGGAATACTTAACTTAAAAGTAGATGATATAGATATACAATCAGACGAAGGAGGAAACTATGAAGCAACATTAACAGACGAAATAGATATAGCAAATATAAAGGTAGAATTAGTTTCAAGTACTTCAAAAGTGTCAATTGATGGAAAGGCTGAAAATATAGAAAGGACAGAAGCAGATGTAAATAAGTCTGGAAACAGAGCATTGTACATACCTGTAAAAGTAACAGCAGAAGATGGAACAGAACACATATATACATTAACTATAAATATAATAGAAACAGACACAGCAGTACAAAAAGTAGTAGTAAACAATGAAGAATGTATAATAGTAGATGGTAGATATCAAGCAATGATAGGTACATATGATATTACTGCAGAAGCTGAAATTACAGCAAATAGCCAATATGCAAAAGTATCATATGAAAATGCTAAAGGCGAAAAAGAAGAGAATTTACACATACTAAACCTACAAATAGACACAAGTGATTTAACTAAAACGGTAATAGTCAAGAGGTTTAAAGTGACAGCAGAAGACGGAAGAGAAAAAGAATATGAAATAATATTAGTACGTAGAACAGATGACTTAAACATAAAAAATGTATATGAAATAAAAGACGAAGGCGAAGAAATAGAAATATTACCAAATATAGGAAAAGAAGGATATGAAGATGGTACATACTATATGAGTACTTCAAAAGACGAAGTAGATATCAAAGTATTATTAAATAGT
>CARDEQ010000153.1:0-3529 GCA_948958005.1 uncultured Clostridia bacterium | reverse complement strand
ACAGGCAACACTTGGGGCAGATTTAGAAATTCCTATGGTGGATGGGACTAAAGAGACATATCGTATTCCAGAAGGAACTCAAACTGGAACCAAGTTTAGAATAAAACAAAAAGGCTTCACAAGTATAAATGGTAGATACAAAGGAGATTTTATCTTTACTGTTGTTGTGCAAACACCAAAAAGACTTTCTAAAGAACAACGCGAATTACTAGAAAAATTGGCTACAACTATGAATGAACAGCCACCTGTTAAGAAAAAGGGTATATTTGGATAGTATACTTTAATTATAGCGGCTCAAAGAAGAAGGTAATATATTATTTTTAGAGGCAAACTGCGAAGGGAAACTCCCAAGCAAAGTCTAAGCGAAAAATAAATATATTATCTTCCTCCTTATTTCATGACATTACAAGACTTTATCAAGTAAAGTGTGTAATTTTTTTTGAAAATTGAATTTTATGAAATCGATGGATAGTGTAAAATAAAGTGCATAAGTTGGTACCTTTAACTTATACACTTTATTTTACACTATTCATTACATTATAATATTTAATGAAATTTTCCTAACCTATTTATTTATCTTATTTAATCAATAATCTACTTAATCCAATAATTTAATCTTATTTAATTCTTAAATATCCTAATTCCTCCCAACTGTTGTAAGCTAAGTTAATTTTAAATAACAGCCTTGGCTTTGAGCCTGCTCTGTTTTTATCAATAACACACGCATAATATCTTATATTAGGATCGTCAGATTTTTCTATGTCAAAAAATTCTGTGTCCACTTCGTTTAAGGAATATTCATATTGGTCTAAGGAAGCATTATGAATTTGTTTTACTAGACTTAAGGTGTCTAAAACCTCTTTTACTGTTCTGCTTGCCGATAAATCATTTACAGTTAAATTCAGTGGCAATGTTGAATTTTCTGTTAATTGCATAGTCGAGCCTATAAAAATATTAAAATTTTGAGCCAAATTAGATAAAATAGTAGCAGTTCTTTTTATGGCATCTGAGTTGCCTATATTATCAGTATCTGCTTTTAATGTATCATAGAAAATATACTGAATTTGCTCTTTATAGTAATAATTTTTAATTACTTTATTTAGTTCATCATTTGTATGATCTGTTATATTTATAAAATAAATTGAATTATTTAATTCTTTATTTAACCAATCAGTTATAATAGTTAACTTATTAAAATCAGTAGAATATTTTTTTAATCTTGCTATAAAATCCTTCTGCGATTCCCCAGCCTTTTTTATAATATATCCATCCTCGTCAACATCAACATGAGCACCATCATAAGCTCTAAATTTTAATTCAAGTAACTCTCCCTCGCTAACTTTTAAAGACTGTCCATGCAAGCTTTGAATTTGAGGATTGTTTATAACCGTTGTTATTAGGCAGAGCTTCATTTTTTCCTCTGACATTTCATTAGAAATAACCAAAACCTTTTTCTTATGAACAAAAGCTATAAAAGCAGCCAAATTTATTGTAAACCTACTTTTACCTGCATTTGAGGGCATAGCAAAAGACATAGCTTCACCCCTTCTTATTCCTTTAAAAACACTAGAAAGTATGGGGAAGGGAAGAGCTAGTCCATTTACTAAGTTATTATCTCCAGAGGTTAAGAAATTAAAAGCATCTTCATTTAAAACAGCCTGCTTAAATTTTGAAGTAACCTCAGCCTGAGAAACCGCACTTTCGACTTCTTCTATTGACATTTTATTATATAAATCATAATTTATAATATCAATTATTTTGTCTTGAATTGTTTTGATAGGAATTCTTATATAATTTTTCCTTAAAACAAAAAGCTTCCTAAGCTCAACATAAATTTTCTCAAAATCATATTTTTTACTTCTAACTTTTAATTTAAAATCATCCTTTAACGGAAAAATTTCTTCAACATTTTTTGCAAAAGTAAAACCACTCTTAGCAAGCTCAGAAGCATATGCCTCTCCATCTGAAAATAAAACTAATCTATAAAGATTAGTAATTGTATCATTTGCAAAATAGCAATCATCATGTAAAAAATAATATCTACTTATAGCTTTAGGATCACTTAATAAAAGCCCAATATAAGTTTCTTCAAGCTCTTCATCTATAAGCTCCTTTGGGTATGTAGAATTATATTCTTCAATATCTGAAGTATTAAAAGCATCATTTGTCTGAGAATTTTTAGGTGGAAGGTTTTCATCCTCGGAAATTGACCAGCTATATTTTAAATTTTGTAGCTCTAAAACAGCAGCATCAAAATCCTTATTATCTAAAAGATCTTTAATATGTTTGATTTGAGGTCTATTAGATGCAGTGACTGGAATTTGCTCTAATAGACTATGTAATTTTTCAATCATTTCAGGGTTCATTAAGATACCATCCTTTTTCTTTTTTATTACATTATATCGTAATCTTTTTTAGAACTCAAGATGGTTATTGAATAAAAATTTATAATTTAAGATTTTAACTTGCTTTGTTTGAATATGGTTTTTTTTCATCTGTCATTTCTACTAGGTAATCTATACTTGTATTGTAAAATTTTGCTAGTTTTTTTAAGGCATCAATTGGGATTTGTCTTTTTTCAGCTTCATATTGTTGATAAGTATTTTGCTTGCAATTCAGTATTTTGGCTATTGTTGCTTGAGTAATGTCATTATCCTCTCTAAGACTTTTTAATCTCATAATAATCATCCTTTTTGTTTTTCCTTTTTAATTATTATAAAATATCTCAAAAAGAGATATTGACAATTATCTCATTATGTGATACTATATATTTAGCTGCAAGATCTCAAAATGAGATAAAGGATAAAAGCATTTTTATGGGTGGGAATAAAAATAGTTCGATTTTTATTGGTTTTAACTTTGGCTATTTTTATTCTTTCCCATAAGAATGCTAATAATATAAATGGAACTTTCTAGTATCAGTATAGATATAATATCAATTTATAGCTTTTAATTGAATAAAAAGCTATAAATTGATAAGGAAAGCAATATAAAACCAAGGAAAACAATTTTAAATAAACAAAAAAGAAAAGGAGAACCAAATAATGAACAAAAGGATAAACCAACAAAAACGCGAAGAAGGTATTACCTTAATCGCTTTAATAGTCATGATTATCATGATAGTTATCTTAGCATCAGTAACAATATCTAAGATAGCTGGGAATCAAGGACTAATAGATGTAACCGCAGATGTAGCCGAAAACTACGAGGTTGTATCATATAAAGAACAAATAGAGCAGGTTGTACATAGTACAATAATTAGCTATTCAGCAAAAGGAGAGACACCAACCCTAATAGATATAGCAGAAGCATTAAATTTTGAGGAATGGGTAAGAAGTGCAATTCCAAATACAGACACATCAATAACAAATGGAGATATAATAGTAACAGTAGATAGAGGATATGTATATCAGGTATTCTATGACAGTGTATATGGAAAAGTAGTAGTAGATTATATAGGAAAAGTACCAGATGGGGGAGATGCAGCAAGTAGTTTACCGACCTTAAAAGCACGCTATGAAAAAAGTAT
>CARDEQ010000152.1:0-3572 GCA_948958005.1 uncultured Clostridia bacterium | reverse complement strand
TTGCAATCATATTCCTCTTGCATAACTCTCCAATTCTTTATTGCACCTAAATAATTTCCTAAAGTTAAATTGCCGAGTAGACTGAATACCACTTAAAATGACCTTTTTACTCATTACACATCACTCCATTTATACTTTTTAAAATTGAGTTCACAAAAAATTAGTATATTGGAAGCTTAACTTTATTTCATATTTTCTTTTTCAATATCACTAATCAAATTAACTCTCATTTCATGTCTTCCACCTTCAAATTCTGTTGCCAAAAATTGTCTCAAAATGCAAATTGCATCATTTACAGAAATATAATCCGCACCTAAGGCTAACATATTTGCATTATTATGCATTCTTGAAAATTTCGCTGTTTGTTCTTCATAGCAGAGTGCACATCTAACATCCTTAAACTTATTTGCACACATAGACATTCCTATTCCTGATCTGCAAATCAATATACCCATATCAGCTTTTTTATTTGAAACCGCACCTGCAACCTCTTTTGCAATTTCAGGATAATTAACACTATCCTCTGAATATGCTCCCTTATCTTCATATTTTATTCCTTTTTCCTCTAAGTATTTCTTTATCTCCTCTTTTAATTTGAAGCCTCCATGATCTGCTCCTATTACTATCATATCTTTTCCTCCATTTTTAATCTCTTTCAAAATTTCTAATTTCATTTGTAACTTTTTCTACAAATTCGTCCACTTTTATTTGTCCAATATCTCCTTGTTTTCTAGAACGAACTCCCACTGCTCCACTCTCAACTTCTTTTTCTCCAATAACTAACATATATGGAACCTTCTGCATTTGTGCTTCTCTTATCTTATATCCTATTTTCTCATTTCTTTCATCAATTTCAACTCTTATATCCTTTTCAAGTAATTTTTCTTGTACCTCCTTGCAATACTCAATTTGATTATCAGATATTGGAAGCAATTTAACTTGAAGTGGAGAAAGCCACATTGGGAAAGCTCCTTTGGTTTCTTCTATCAAGAATGATAAAAATCTATCAAAAGTACCAAGTATTGCTCTATGGATTACAACAGGTCTATGTGCTGCTCCATCTTCTCCAATATATTCTAGTTCAAATCTTTGTGGCAATAAGAAATCTAATTGACAAGTAGAAATGGTTACATCATGCCCAATTGCCGTTTTTATTTGAACATCTAGTTTTGGTCCATAGAAGGCTGCTTCTCCCTCTGCTTCATAGAAGTTTAAGCCTGACTCTTGAAGTATTGCACGAAGCTGTGTCTCTGCAAGCTCCCACATTTCATCATCATCAAAGTATTTCTCTTTATTGTCTTTATCTCTTAAAGCAAGTCTAAAAGAATAATTTTCAAATCCAAAATCCTCGTAAACTGAAAGTATAAGATCAACCACCTTTTTAAACTCTTCTTTTATTTGGTCAGGTCTTACAAAAAGGTGTGCGTCATTTTGACACATTTCACGAACTCTTTCAAGTCCACAAACATTTCCACTATCTTCAAATCTAAAATCATGAGCAAGCTCTCCAATTCTAATTGGAAGTTCTCTATATGAATGCATTTTATTTTTATATATGAGCATATGATGTGGACAGTTCATTGGTCTTAATACTAACTCTTCTTGATCGATTTTCATTACTGGGAACATATCCTCTTTATAATGATCCCAGTGTCCACTTGTTTTATATAAATCAACATTTGCCATTGAAGGTGTATAAACATGCTTATATCCAAGTTTTACTTCCTTATCTTGAATATATCTTTCAAGCAATCTTCTAACAACAGCACCATTTGGTAAATACATAGGGAGTCCTGAGCCAACAAGTGGGTGAGTCATAAATAATTCTAATTCCTTGCCAATTTTCCTATGGTCTCTTTGTTTTGCCTCCTCTAATGCTTGCAAATATTCTTCTAGTTCACTCTGTTTAGGGAAAGATATGGCATATATTCTTTGAAGCATTTTATTTTTTTCGCTGCCTCTCCAATATGCACCTGAAGAAGATAATATTTTAACCCTCTTAACTTTTCCAGTGCTTTCTAAGTGAGGTCCTGCACAAAGGTCTGTAAATTCTCCTTGTTTATAAAAAGAAATTTCCTCCTCCTCTGGTAAATCTTCAATTAACTCTACCTTATAACTTTCTCCCAACTTTTTCATAAGTTCAATTGCTTCTTTTCTAGGAAGTACAAATTTTTCAATTTTCAAATCTTCTTTTATTATTTTGTTCATTTCTTCTTCAATTTTTATCTTATCTTCGTCGGTAAATGGGGTATCTGTATCAAAATCATAATAGAAACCAGTATCAATTGAAGGTCCTATTGCAAGCTTTACATCCTTGAATAATCTTTTCACAGCCTGAGCCATAATATGTGAGCTTGTGTGCCAATATGCCTTCTTTCCATCTAAGCTATTATCAAATGTAAGAATTTCTACATTATTTCCTTCTTCTAAAGTACATCTTAAATCTCTAACTTTTCCATCCACTAATACTGCTGTCATATTTCTTGCTAACCCTTCACTTATATCTCTTGCTAAGTCTAAAGCAGACGAGCCTTCTGGAATTTCTTTTTTGCTTCCATCTTTTAAAATCACATTAATCATAACTAAATACCCCTTTCATATATTATCTTTTTATTATACTACAACATTTTACTAAAATCAACATGAAAATTATCCCGAGTAAATATTCCGAAATGAATCAATACCTATATCAAAGAGCCTAGCACTTCTGCCGAGGAATAAAATATTGATGAAATTCGTCAAGTATAGCATAAATACTTCCTATAATTTGACTAATCAATATTTTTTTTCTTAAATCCATATCAAAGGTAAATAAAACCCCTGCAATAAGTATTCCTCCGAATAATATAAACAGTATAATGTGCAAGCTTTCTAATTATTGGGTCTAGTCTTTTTACCTTATCCTCTGCTTCTTTACTTTCTCCATAAAATATTTTTACAATAAACTTAGTTACAGACGAGCTCGTACCTTGTGATTTACCACCAGGCTGATGTGAAAATCTAAATATGACAGCCATCCAAATAATAATCAATATAATTAGTATTACTCTATAATATTTCATCCTTACTACTCCTATATATTGGTTAAAAGAGAGGAAAGCCTTCCTCTCTAAATACCTACTCTGAAATCTTGATTGAATTAATATATCCTTCTGAATCTTTTTCCATTGTTATATTATATTGCTTTGTAATTTCTATTTTATTTGCATATTCTTGCAATTCTTCTTTTCCTATCATCCCATTTACACTAACTTTATGTTCTTTTCTTGAATTAACTGCATTTATATCATTAGCTGGATTTTCGGTCTTGTCATAATTGTTTCCAATAACAGTTGCAATTAACATTTGGACATTCATTCCTACTTGGTTTCCTTGATACACATCAAATTTTTCATTGAAGCTTAATGTATCTACATTTGTTATTTTGCCTAAAGAATCGTTAATTGCTTGATTAAACACATATAGCGTATAACCAACTGGCGTTGCATATATTAAGGGATTTTGCTCTTCCTTTACTCCCAGTTCCTTCATTTGACTTGCATTTACTGCTTTAAATACCTTACCTATTGCTT
>CARDEQ010000151.1:0-3573 GCA_948958005.1 uncultured Clostridia bacterium | reverse complement strand
CTGCGCTTGTAGATAAGTAGTCAATAATTTTTCCTTTTCCTTCGTCACCATAAAAGGCACCTAAAACAACATCGACTTTTGACATAAAAAAGACCTCCTCTTTAATTTTCACATACAAAAAATAATTCTCGCACGCACTTTATATTATCATGCAAAACTTGAAAAATGTCAATAACAATTGAAAAAAATAAAATATTGTGATAAAATATATTTGCAAAAAAATAGTAGGAGGAATATATATGGAAAAAGGATATGTTACACCACTTGGAGCTCGTTATGCGAGTGAGGAAATGAATAAAATTTGGTCAGCAGATTCAAAATATGGAGCTTGGAGAAGGCTTTGGGTTGCACTTGCAGAAACAGAAAAGGAACTTGGAATTGATATTACAGAAGAACAGATAAATGAAATGAAAGCACATGTAGACGATATAGATTATGAAGTTGTAAAAGAAAGGGAAAGAGAATGTAGACATGATGTGATGGCGCACGTATATGAATTTGGAACAAAATGTCCATCAGCAAAGGGAATAATACATCTTGGTGCAACTTCTTGTTTTGTAACAGATAATGCGGATGTAATTCTTATGAATGAAGCACTTAAAGTTGTAAAAGAGAAGCTGATTTTAGTTATACGTAATTTGAGAAATTTTGCTATGGATAATAGAAAAGTAACTTGCCTTGGATATACACATTTTCAACCAGCACAGCTTACGACAGTGGGGAAGAGGGCAACTCTTTGGATGCAGGATTTGGTTGAAGATTTAGAAGAGCTTGAATTTGTTTTGGGAAATATGAAGCTTCGTGGCTGTAAAGGTACAACTGGAACACAAGAAAGTTTTATGAAGTTATTTAAAGATGAAAATAAGGTTAAACAACTTGATGGAAAGATTGCAGATAAAATGGGATTTGATAAGGTTTTTGCAGTATCAGGTCAAACATATACAAGAAAGCTTGACTCGAGAGTGCTAAATGTGCTTAGCTCAATTGCACAAAGTGCATCAAAGTTTGCAAATGATATGAGGCTTCTGCAGCATGAAAAAGAACTAGAGGAGCCATTTGAAAAGGGACAAATTGGTTCTTCTGCAATGGCATATAAAAGAAATCCAATGAGAAGTGAGAGAATTAATTCACTTTCAAGACATGTTATAGCACTTGCACAAGATCCTGCAATGACAGCGGCAACTCAATGGTTAGAAAGGACATTAGATGATAGCGCAAACAAGAGAATTTGCATTCCAGAGGCATTTTTAGCAATAGATGGTATACTTATCCTATATGCCAATATAACTTCTGGTATAGTCGTATATAATAATGTAATAAGAAGGAATTTAATGCAGGAATTACCTTTTATGGGTACAGAGGAAATATTAATGAAGGCTGTCTTAAAAGGTGGAGATAGACAGGAATTGCATGAGAAGATTAGAGGGTATTCAATGGAGGCTGCAAGAGAAGTTAAGGAGTTTGGTAGACAAAATGATTTGGTGAATAGGATTGCAGAGGATGAGAGTTTTGGATTTACTAAAGAAGAAATATTAGATATATTAAATCCAGACAATTTATGTGGAAGGGCTCCGCATCAAGTAGAGGAGTATGTGTATGGAGTTATTGACCCAATACTAGAAGAATATAAAGAATTAATTAAAAATATAGACATAGAAGTGAAGGTATAAAATAATAAGCATTTCAGTTGGCAATGTCAACATAAAAATTAGATGGTTATTACAATGATTTTCACGTTGCTATGGACTATTGGAATAATATCCTATTGGTTATATTCCAATTTTAATTGGGTATTAAGTTTATATCTAGAACGTTATAAAATGAGAAGAAAAAGCAACAATTCCAGTGAGAAATCACTGGAATTGTTGTATATAAAATTAATAACTATTCAAACCTCTTTCCAGTTAATATATTATAAGCCTCAACATATTTAGCTCTAGTAGTAGTAATTACATCTGCTGGAATGGGAGTAGGGTGGTCAGCATCCCAATTGTTTGCTTTTAGCCAATCACGCATGTATTGCTTGTCGAAGCTTTTTTGTGAACGACCTATTTCATAATCCTCCTCTGGCCAGAATCTGCTTGAATCTGGGGTTAGGACCTCGTCTGCTAGGATTAGGCTTTCGTTTTCGTCTAAGCCAAATTCAAATTTTGTATCTGCTATTATAATTCCTTTTGATTTGGCATAGTCTGCGCATTTTTTGTAGATTGCAATTGTTTTTTCTTTAATTTTTTCTGCTAAATCTTTTCCAATAAGCTTACAGGTTTCTTCAAAACTAATTGGCATATCGTGTCCTTCTGCTGCTTTTGTTGTAGGAGTGAAGATTGGCTCTGGTAATTTTTCTGATTCCTTAAGTCCTGATGGAAGCTTTATTCCACATATTGCTCCATTTTCTTGGTAGCTTTTCCAGCCTGAACCTGTAATATATCCTCTTACAACACATTCAACAGGAAGCATTTTTAATTTTTTTACATACATACTCCTGTCTTTAAATTCTTCTGTTTTAAATTCTTCTGGGAACTCCTCAAACTTTGTTGATATTATATGGTTTGGAATGATGTCTTTTACAAAATCAAACCAAAATTCAGAGATTTTATTTAAAACTTTTCCTTTATCCTCTACCATTGAAGGAAGTATAACATCAAAAGCTGATATTCTATCAGAAACTACCATCATAAGACTATTTTCGTCTACTTCATAAATTTCACGAACTTTTCCACTACTAATTTTTTTCATATAAATCAATTCCTTTCTATTATTACATTTGCTCTAAATAGCTAGAGTAACCTATGCTTTGCAATTTTTCATTTTTCTTAAGTACAGCGTCATTCATTGATTTTTTATAGTCACATATTTTTTGATATAAAGCTTCATTTGATGTAGAAAGAATAGTTGCAGCAAGTATTCCTGCATTTTTTGCACCATTTATTGCAACTGTTGCAACGGGTATTCCAGATGGCATTTGAACTATTGAGTAAAGGGAATCTATTCCATTTAAAGTTTTAGACATAATTGGAACACCTATGACAGGACATGGAACTTGTGCTGCAAATACTCCAGGTAAATGCGCTGCACCACCTGCTCCAGCTATTATAACTTTAACCTTTCTTTCCTTTAGACTTTTTGCATAGTCCATTGCTGCTTCTGGGCATCTGTGAACAGAAAGTATAGTCATTTCGTATGAAATCCCCATTTCTTCTAAAAATTTTGCAGCCTCTTTCATAATAGATAAATCAGAATCACTTCCCATTATGATAGAAACATCAACTTGTTTTTCCATAAAAACCTCCTAAAATATATTAAAACTTATTATGTGTATTTTCAACAAAGGACTTTAATACCTCAACCAATTGAATTTTTTCAGCAGCTTGTACTTTTTTCGCTAAATCTTCTGCTGTATCATTTGGCATAACTTTAACTCTTGTTTGCATTATAGTTGGACCTCTGTCATATTCTGAATTTACATAGTGAAGAGTCACTCCGACTGTAATCCTCTTTTGCTTCGATTACTGCTCTATGAACATTCATACCATACATACCTTTACCACCAAACTTTGGAAGTAAAGAAGGATG
>CARDEQ010000150.1:0-3586 GCA_948958005.1 uncultured Clostridia bacterium | reverse complement strand
ACTTGATTTAGCACTCCTGTTGGAACTCTAAGGCTATTTTGTTTTGAAACCTCATTTACCATTTCAAATAGCTTATTTACTCTTTGCCCTGTTTTTGCTGATATGAATATAATTGGTGCATATGTTAAATATGCTAATTTTTGGTATATGTCTTTTTTAAAACTTTCCATCGTATGTTCATCTTTTTCAATTTCGTCCCATTTATTTACAACTATTATTATTCCTTTTCCTGCTTCATGTATCTCACCTGCAATTTTTGCATCTTGGTCTGTTACACCTTCTTTTGCATCTATCATAAATAAGCATACATCTGCTCTTTCTATTGCGAGCATTGTCCTTACAATACTATATTTTTCAATATTATCTTTTATTTTACTTTTTCTTCTTATTCCTGCAGTGTCTATGAAAACATACTTTCCAGCTTCATTTTCATACGGCGTATCAACTGCATCTCTTGTTGTTCCTGCTATATCACTTACTATTACTCTATTCTCTCCTAAAATTTTATTTATTAGAGAAGATTTACCGTACATTTGGTTTTCCGAATTAATGCAACTTTTATTATTTCCTCTCCTTCGTCGTCTTCTTTATCTTTTGGAAAATGTTTATATATCTCGTCTAAAACATCTCCTATTCCTGATGCATTAACCGCTGATACAGCATTTGGCTCTCCTATTCCCAAATTATAAAATTCATATATATCATTATTTTCTTTTCCAAAGTGGTCAGCTTTATTGCACACAAGAACAACTGGCTTTTTAGTCTTTTTGAGCATCAATGCAACCTCTTTGTCTGACTCTGTTACTCCTTGTTTTATATCCGTCAAAAATATTATTATGTCTGCTATTTCTATTGCCATTTGTACTTGTTCTCTCATGGATATCAATATTTCATCTGCTGATTTTGGCTCTATTCCTGCTGTATCTATAAGTGTAAATTTTTTACCACGCCATTCAGTATCAGCATATACTCTATCTCTAGTTACACCTGGCTTATCTTCCACAATTGAGAGTTTTTTACCTATTATGTAGTTAAAGAAAGTTGATTTACCGTACATTTGGTCTTCCAACTATTGCAACTATAGGTTTTGACATTTTTTTTCCTTTCTAATAAGTAATTTTTCCGTTCTAATAAATCGTCATTTTCTATCCAATCTTTAATTTCTATTACTTTATATTCATTTTTATTTATTCTTATTATAACTTTTTCTATTCCTGCATTTATTATCATTTTTTTACATTGTTGACATGAATCTACTCCTTCTTCATATTCGCCTGTATCTTTTCTAATACCTGCTAAATATAGCTCTGAATCTATCATGTCCTTTCTTGAAGCACTTATTATTGCATTTTGTTCTGCATGTACTGATCTACATGCATCATATCCTCCGATGTCTCATATCTGGTAATATTTTCTTCTTCGTACAATAACCTAAATCAATACAGTTTTTTCGTCCTCTAGGTGCACCAGTATAACCGTGTTGCAATTATTTCGTCATTTTTTACTATAATGCAGCCATAGTTTTTTCTAAGGCAGGTTCCACGTCCTGCAACCGCCTCTGCTATTGACAAATAATAATTTATTTTATCTACTCTTTCAGCTTCCATATATGCTCCTTTTTTTGTATATTTTACATTATATCACAACTTTTTTCTTTAAACAAGCATTTTCGACCCTTGTCTAATTAATTTTTTCTTAAATACTTAAGCGAGGGGGAAGGAAGCTAAAAACATCGCTTCCTTCCCCCTTTTGCTTTGGGCTTTGATATGATTACTTAATGTGGAAACCAATATAGAGCTTATTGGTCTGCTGCAGATAGATACCTGGCCGATCCCAAATCGACTCTTGGCCAAAGATTTTTTCCAATTGCCGAAGTCTACTGAAGCCCACTTTGCATGTAACATATTTGTCGTCAGCTTCAGTCTCAAGGTGCAGCTCTCCGAGTTCGCGCTCAAATATGCGGCCTACAATATCCTCCTCTACCTGTTTTGCTGCCGGTCCGAATTCGCACTGAGTGCCCAGCTCCAAATAGAGCATGACATGGAAGTTATTGGGAATACCCCAAAAATCTGCCTTCATACCGAGCAGATCCTTCTCACTTTTCATACCCATGCAACTAAGCACTCGCTCCAGCTCATTTCGGGAAAGTACAGTAGACACATCTATGCCTTCTGTTTCACTCGGATGTACTGCCTTGCACTGGAGCTTTCCCAAAATCATCACCTGGCTTCCAGCTTCTTCCCGAACCTCTCTGATGCTTCCAATCATTCTTTTGCCTCTTTTCAACAATAGTCTTTACTGTATTAAGTAAAGCCAATTATATTATACCATTATTTATGTAACTTTGCAACAATTTAATAATTCTCCGCTTTTATTTCAAAATATGCTTTTGGATGTGCACATACTGGGCATATTTCTGGAGCCTCTTTTCCTATAACTATGTGTCCACAGTTTCTGCATTTCCAAATCTTATCTCCGTCTTTTGAGAATACTAATCCATCTTTTACATTTTCTAATAATTTAAGGTATCTTTCTTCATGCTCTTTTTCTATTTTCCCAACTTCTTCAAATAAAAACGCTATATCATCAAATCCTTCTTCTCTTGCCTCTCTTGCCATTCTTGCATACATATCTGTCCATTCAAAGTTTTCTCCTCCTGCTGCATCTTTTAGATTTTGTTCTGTTGAAGGCACAGCACCTCCATTTAGTAATTTAAACCAGATTTTTGCATGCTCCTTTTCATTTGCTGCTGTTTCTTCAAATATTGCTGCTATCTGCTCATATCCATCCTTTTTAGCTTTACTTGCATAATATGTATATTTATTTCTTGCTTGTGATTCTCCTGCAAATGCCTCCCATAAATTTTTCTCTGTTTTTGTTCCTTTTAATTCCATATTGCTCCTCCTTATTTAATTTTAGTTAGTTATATCATATAATTGTAAAAAGTTCAAGTCAATTCATTATTTTATTGAACATATTTTTGTCCATTTTAATAAAAAAAGCGGAGGCAGTGTGCACTACACACTGCCTCCTGCATTGGGATCAAATCTTATTTGCGATTGATGACTTGCATCAGGTACGCATGACCTTTCGTGTAAATTGCAGGCACTCCATTGACAGACCAAGGAAAGATACAGCCCATTTCTCTCTGGGCATTGCCCATATTCTCATGGTTTGTTCTCACCTTAACCCTTGGACCTCCTTCCTCGGAGGTTCCAATGCACCAAACGCATTGGGAGTTTTCGCTGCTCAGGCTTAGCACTTCCCCAACGGTTTCTTTTTTACAGTCTCCTATCGTTTCGATATCTCCTTCTAATTCTTGAAGGAGATAAACTTTGTCATCGGAGATATAAAGTTTGCAGCCAATAAGCTCCTCATGCGCCTCCAAACGGCAAGCCCATGTAAGCCGTTCAAACTCTTGGGAGCTCAATTTGATGGGATTGTTTTCGCCCCCTTCTAATATGAGCTCCACATGTCCCTCACGACACATGTGCCGTAGTCCTACGATTCCCACTATCATGTCTAGACCCCTTTCAGATTTTCTACTCACTTTACCATTTATGTAAAGTTATAGCTATTATAGCAT
>CARDEQ010000149.1:0-3587 GCA_948958005.1 uncultured Clostridia bacterium | reverse complement strand
ATAACATATTAGATCGGAAACATATTTGTAGATATATTTGGATGTGGTTGTGTAGGTATAACACAAACTAATATGCTTAATATAAACTTTAATGCAAATGATTTAAGATTAGTCGTTTATATGGTAATGGCTGTTTTGATAAGTATTTTAGGTATTGTTTTATCTAAAAAGTTTGAAAATAGGAAAAATAAGATTATATATGTTGTAGCTGTAGTGATATTTAATTTAATATTAGCACTTCAAATTTGTAGATTATATATGTGGGCATAAAATTTAGAAACAATTTAAGAAATTTGTGTTATAATCATCTTAAAAGATTATAATTTGCTAAGAATCTTGAAATTAAAATAGGAGATTTTATTTATGAAAAATAAAAGAAGAAGCATTGTTGCAGTAGTAAGTTTCGCTCTAGTAATTATTATAGTATTATGGATAAATGGTATAATTCCAAAACAAATAGCAAAAGTTTCTAGTACAGTTTATCTAAAAAAGAATTTTCCCAAAATGCAATTAGAGTATGTAAATATTGAGTGGGCATCATCATTTGGAGATTATATAATAACATTTAGAGATGAAAATAATGAATTACATAGTTTTTGTATAGGACCAAAATATTTCCCAATAAATTTAGGACAAGGAATGTTCGGCTTTGAAGAAGAATATAGAGAAAAATATAGTGAACAAAAGGAACGAGAAAGTCAAAAATATGTAGAATTAGAAAATATGCCTTTAGATTATAATTTTAGCCAGATGGTGGAAGATAAATGCTATATTGTAACTAATTCTAATACAGTATATCATATAGAAGAATTAGATAAATTTATAGAAAATGTAAAAAACAAAGTACCAGATGAAATAAGAATAGTGCAATATACAATAGAAGGACAGCCGATATTAACAAACTTAGAATACACAAATAATAAATTTATTTTAAAAGTTGATAATAGAAGGGATGGATATGCTTCTGAAGAAGATAGAAAAATAACAACAGAAGAATATGATGAGGCAAAATATGAATTAGTAAAAGGAAATACACCTAATGTTATAACAAATTTAAAAACATATTATTCGGTGGAATTAAAAGGAAAAGGAATAAGGCATACGATTTTAATATGTAGTTATGCAGAAATAAAGCAAACAACAGATTCAAAATTTAAAATACAATTCAATGCAGATTCAAAAGCAGAAGAAATAACAAAAATACTAGGAAAAGAAGAAACTGATAAATATGACTATGACATTTATTCTTACAAAGGAGCAGTAGATATAGTAATAGATGGAGAAAAAATGTCTCTAAGAGAAGCTTTAATAAATAACAAAATAACTGTAGATGAAATACTAGAAAAGGCCAATAAAGATGCAAGAGTAGATAATACAATATTTGGAGATGTATATTTAGATGGTGGAAGTAGCTTTTACATATATAATGATTATCAAATACTAAAATGTAATATCATATCAGCAGGAATTGGAAATGATGTATCATATATAAAAGATTTATATATAGGTGTTCCATCTATGTATATTGGAGATATAAAAGAAAAAAATTACAATTAGCCTGAAGATGATAGTTCAAGTAAGTATGAGTTTAAAAATAATAACGGACATAAAAAAGCAATAAAGCAGCTATGAGAGTAAGGCAAAAAAACTTTGACCGTTTATCTACCATTTTGAAAATGAATGTGCTACAATAAATATGTATTCAAAATAATGGCTATAAAGAAAAAGACTTTATAGTTATACCTGAAATATCAGGGGAAAGCTGACTTAATCAGCATTACTTTGCAAAAAAGCAAAGGTAAAGTAAGTAGCACTTTAAATAATGCCACTTATAGTTAAAACACAGCTATAGGGGGAATTGTGCGTAAAATTAAATAAACAAAGAAAAACAAGTAAAATTTGAAAAAAGTTCTACTTGTTATTTTTTTGTGTAAAAGAGGAAGGAGGATAGATTAATTGTTTTTGAATACGAAAATAAAGTATATAAAAAGGAGGAAAGTGCTTGAAAACATTTAATTACGAATCAAATTGTGTAAAATACAGAGGCTGCTATTTTGATGTAGGAGAATATAAAAATGGAAACGTAAGCCTATCTATTTATGGATATGTAGAAGATGAGAAGAATATATCTCATATTTCAAATGCAACAGTTAATGTGGATGAAAACTTAAGAAAAAACAATGTTGTTATTGATACTTATGCTAATACAAATCTAATAAGTTTTCTATTGGATCTAGGAATTGCTAAAGGCATTACTAAAAGAGTAAATGTAGAATCTTTAAGTTTACCTGTAATAGAGTTAGACCTAGACAAGCTATATGAATATTCATATAACTATGTAGATGAACAGGAGGGATTAAGGTATGCGAGTTAGCAAAGGTGCCTGTGAAGAAACAGCAAAAGATATAATTTGGTATTTTGAAGACTTGCTATGCAATAATGATGTAAAACTGAACAATCTAAATCCAAAAGAGAATAAGTTTAAAGACGAAACTTCATATATCAACGAAAAAGATTATGAAGAGCTAGTGAAAAAAATAACAAAGCAGCTAAAAGATTTTGCAGATTTTGTGGAAGAAAAATATGAAGAGGCTGCTTAAAAAATGGGAGGAAAATGTATATGGATATACAAAATTTAGTTAGAGATAGAATCATTCGGCAACATAAAAATAGGAACGAAAAATGCAAAAGGAATACCACAAAAGTTATCATATTTTCATGTAGAAGAAGATAAAGCAACGAAAGCGGAGATAGTGGATATTTTTAAACAATTATATCCAGGAGAACCAAAAAGTTTAAAAATAAGGTTTACATCTGAGAATCCATTTAGTTTTAGATTCAAAAGATATGTTAATGGAAAAGCAGTGTGTATAGGAAATGGCACAAAGGCAATAACAGCAGGAAAAGACAGCAAAAATAATAATACGCAAATAGAAGTAGACTGTAGCGAAGAATGTGAACATAGACTAAGTGGAAAATGCAAACTAAAAGGTAGTTTAAAATTTGAATTAGAAGGAATAAATGCAGGAGGTGTGTGGAATTTAAGTACAACAGGTGGTAGCTCATTATCTAATATAGCATCAGAAATTGTAAAATATAAAAAAGCAGGAATGAGCATTGTAGGAGTTCCTTTTGAACTTACACTTACAGAACAACAAAGCCTTGCTTATGGAACTTATTATAGTATTGATTTACATAGAACTGATATAAAACCAGAATTAGTAGGTAATATAAAACCACAACTACCAGCAGGAAATAGCAATATAGAAAATAATAAAGAAAATCCTAAAGCTACAGAAAAGAAAAGTGAAAAAAAGGAAACAGAAAAAGCAAAAATTGATAGTAAAAAAGAAGTAAAGCAAGAAACAGATAAAAATAAAGAAAAAGCTAATGAAAAGCAGGAAGTAGATAAAGCAGAATTAGACTTATCTAAGCAGTTTGCTGTTAAAGGGTTTATGCCTACATTAATCAATGGCAAGAAGTTTGATAAAGTTATTTTGCAAGATACAAATTGCCAAGATGTCGAATACATATTACATCCAAAAGCTAATCAAGAAATAATAAAATGTGGGGCAGGAACACTTATT
>CARDEQ010000148.1:0-3588 GCA_948958005.1 uncultured Clostridia bacterium | reverse complement strand
AGAAGAAATATTATCAGCCTTAAGCACAGGAGAATAACGGCTTCTCAAATCCTCTGGCGTAACAGACTTACCATATCCACTTAAAATAATAGACATAGCAGTGATACCACACCCATCACTTGCCATAGTATCACTCCAATAAGGGTTATTTGCCCAAGAAGCAGTTCCATTTTGCTTGTACTCAATATACTTTTTTTTATCACTAGTTGTAAATGTCTTAGTATACCCATCTTGATTTGGAGCAGCCTTTTGACCAGCACCCTCATAATTTGGATTAACATCTATCCTTATAATATCATAGTTATCAGCATTCCCAGAAGAACTTGCGATACTGTTAGCAATAGTTGGTTCAGAAGTGCTAAACAAATCAGGCTTACCAACAAAAATGTATATCATAAAAATAACTACTGTTATAGGCATAACTAAAGCTACAAAAAATCTTTTCAAATTTAATTTCTTTTTAACTTTTTTCATTTTCACTCATCCTTAAAAAATTATTGTAAATATATTATACCCTAAAATTATAAAAAAGTCTTTAAGAAAAGATTAAAATGTGATAAAATATAAAATATTAAAAACCTGGAGGTAAAAAATGCAAGAAAATGGACAAGTAGAAGGAAGAAATGCAGTAATGGAGCTGCTAGAAAGTGGAAAAGATATAAATAAAATTTTCATACAATCAGGAGAAAAACATGGAAGCATAACAAAAATAATAGCAAAGGCCAAGGCAAAAGGAGTTGTGATTGTAGAAGTACAAAAAAAGAAATTAGAAGAAATGTCAGAGACTCGGAAATCCGCAAGGGATAATAGCGCTGGTGCCTCCATTTGAATATTCAAATGTGGAGGACATATTAGAATTAGCAAAGAAGCAAAAGGAAAATGCATTCCTCATAATACTAGATGGAATAGAAGACGTTCACAATCTAGGCTCAATAATAAGAACAGCAGAAACAGCAGGGGTACATGGAATAATAATACCAAAAAGAAGATCGGCACCAGTAAATGCAACAGTTCTAAAAACCTCAGCAGGTGCAGTAGAGCACATGAAAATTGCAAGAGTAAACAATATAAACGAAACAATTAAATACTTAAAAGAAGAAGGAATATGGATATGTGGAACAGATATGGAAACTAATAAAGACTATGACAAGCAAGACTACAACATGCCAATTGCAATAGTAATAGGGAGCGAAGGTACAGGGATGTCACGATTAACAAAAGAAAATTGTGACTTTTTAGTAAAAATACCTATGAAGGGTAAAATAAACTCATTAAACGCATCAGTATCAGCAGGAATTGTAATATATGAAGTCTTAAGAAACAGAAAACTGTTGCAAAAATAAGTAAAAATATATATAATACAAGTGGTGATTAATATTGGAGGAAAACAATATAATAAGTCCAGAATTGGAAAGCATAGAAGAAGAAAGAATTGAAAACACACTAAGACCAAAAACTTTAGATGAATATATTGGACAAGCAAAGGTAAAAGAAAATATGAAGATATATATAGAGGCTGCCAAAAAAAGAGGCGAGCCTCTTGACCATGTCTTACTATATGGCCCACCAGGGCTTGGAAAAACAACACTTTCAAATATCATATCCAATGAAATGAATTCAAACATAAAAATAACATCAGGTCCAGCCATAGAAAAGCCAGGAGATTTGGCAGCACTATTAACAAATCTTTCACAATTTGATGTTTTATTCATAGATGAAATACATAGACTAAATAAAAGCGTAGAAGAAATATTATATCCAGCCTTAGAGGACTATACCTTAGATATAATAATAGGAAAGGGACCAAGCGCAAGATCAATAAGATTAGAACTACCAAAGTTTACACTAATTCGGTGCAACAACAAGAGCAGGCTCCCTTGCAACACCACTTAGGGACAGATTTGGAATAATTTCAAGACTAGAATTATATGAGCCAAAAGAATTAAAAGAAATTGTAACTAGATCAGCAAGCATATTAGAAATCCCAATAGAAGAGGTGGCAGCAGAAGAAATAGCAAAAAGGGCTAGGGGAACTCCAAGAATAGCAAATAGAATTTTAAAAAGAGTAAGAGACTATGCATCAGTCTTAGGAGACCGGTAAAATAACACTTGATGTTGCAAAGGTGGCTTTAAGCAAGCTAGAAATAGACGAAATAGGTTTAGATGAGACAGATAGGAAGGTCTTAAAAACAATGATAGAAAAATACAAAGGAGGACCAGTAGGCTTAGAAACAATTGCGGCAACCATAGGAGAAGAAGCAGAAACCATAGAAGACGTTTATGAGCCATACCTAATTCAAATAGGCTTCATGTCACGTACACTCAGAGGAAGAATTGTTTTGCCAGATGCCTACGCACATTTAGGTTATACATATGGAGATTAAATTAAAGGAAAAATCAAAGATAATAGATATATTCATATACCTAGGATTTATAATAATTTGTGCAGGAGGTATTATTATCAAATCAATAAATAGCTTAGACGAAGTATGGATATTTAATTTTGCAAGATGTATATCGAATCGGACTTTTGCCATATAAAGACATAAGCATGATAATCACACCTCTATTCCCATATATTTGTGCAGGGATTTTAAAAATCTTCGGAGAAGAAATAATAATATTCAGAATTATAGAGACTCTAGGATTAGCATCAGTTTTATTTGTTATGTACAAAATAATGTGTAGATTAAAGATAAACAACGGAGTAGCTATAATCTCGATATTTGCAATAAACTATGCATACAAGGAAATGTTAGGCTTTGACTACAATTGGGCAGTACTATTAATACAGCTTTTACTATTATATATAGATTTAAAGCCAAAGCAAGAAGTAAACCAAAGGAAGGAATTAACGTTAGGTATATTAGCACGGAGCAACAGTACTTTTCAAGCAGACAACAGGAATAGTATTTTCCATAGCATTTGCATTTTATAAAATACTATTATTAACAGATAAAAAAGAATTAAAAAAACAGCTAAAAATAGTAGGCATAAGACTAGTAGGAGCATTAATCCCAATTATAGCATTGATAATATACTTAAACTTATATGGCATATGGGAGGATTTTTTGGACTATGCCATCTTTGGAATAAAAACATTTTCAAATTCATATCCATTCCATATGCTATTTTTAAGTGATAAATTTATTGTAAAAGTATTAGCAGGAATATATATAATTCAAATTGGAATTATGATAGGAATATATTTACTTTCATTTAAAAGAAAAAAAATTCAACAAAAAGAATGGTTTAAAAATACGGGAATACTACTAATGTATTCAGCGATGGCTTCAGTTGTAATGATACCAATTGCAGATAAGCTTCATTTCGCGATTGGTGCAAGTATTCCAAATCTAGCGTTTATATACTATATATACAATATAACAAAAGAAGTGACCAACGAAAAAATAAAAAAAATAGCTAAAATTTATATAGGTATATTTTCAAAAATTCTATTTTTTATAGCAATATGTTACTCAGTAGCTTTAATAATTGCAAACTTCAAAAGTGAAGACTTACAAACAGATATAAACCACTTCAAAAACACTAGAATTGATAAAAGCATATATGAAAGAATAATACAAA
>CARDEQ010000147.1:0-3591 GCA_948958005.1 uncultured Clostridia bacterium | reverse complement strand
CAAGCAAAATGTATGTAGAAGCAATTGATGGAACAGAAACAACATCATTTTACTTAAATTCAAGACTAATAAATAAAGTACCACCAGAAAGTGATGCTGATTATGAGAGTGTACAAATGGGAGCACCAGTAGTTGAAACCAATGGAAGGTTATATGTAAGTGCAGAAGGCTTTTCACAAGGCTTTAACTCAGTTTTTCACTATGATAAGACATTAAATACAATTGTGATACAAACTTTGCCATATCTAGTTGAATATTATAGAGATAATATTGCAAATTATGGATATGATGAGTTAAGTGAAGAATTTAATAACCAAAAAGCATTAGTATATGGTTTAATTGTTGCCTCAAAAGAAACAACTGGAAATTTTGGAGTAATAAATGCAACAACAAATAGAGAAGTAATTAGTCCTAGATATAAAAATATACAGTTCATTGAAGGAGCAGAGGAATTTATAATAACAAATTCAAGTGATAAAGTTGGAATTGCATATGCTAGTGGAGAGACAAAAATAAATGTTCAATATGATAATATAAAAATGTTAGATAGCAAAAGGGGATACTATTTAGTGCAGAGTCTTTCAAAATATGGCGTAATAAATTCTTCAGAAGAATTAGTTATACATATAGAATATGATAAAATTGGTATAGATACATCAGAATTTCCAAGTGATAGAATTGCAAATCAATATATTTTATATGATACAATTATTCCAGTATGCTTAAATGAAAAATGGGGACTATTTAACATAAATGGAGAAAAAATAGCAGAGCCTGAATATGATACAATAGGATGTATAAATGATAATCTTACAGATAAAGTTGTAAATAATGCATTAACAATAGGTAACTCAAAAGTAATAGTAGTATCAAAAGATGGAGTATATGGAGGAATAAGCACAAAAGGAGATTTACTTTTACCATTAATGTTCCAATATATATATTCATTAACAAGTGGTGGACAAACTACATACTATATGGTTCGTAATGATAAAACATATTATGCTATGGAATTAATAACTTTAATGAAGGAAAAACTTGGTGGATATGAAGAAGAACAAACCTCTACTCCAAGCCCAAGCCCATCACCAGAAGTTACTGATAATGCAACACCAACACCAGAAAACAGTGATAATCAAAGTGAGGTAGAAGAAAATAACACAACTACTTCTGAGAATCAATAATGTAATAAAAGATAGAAAAATGGTGTATAAAAAGTTTGAAAAATACTTGAAAAAAACTTAGAAGTATGTTACAATAAATATAATAATTAAATAAAACAAATCCCTGCATAGTTCGTACTTTAAGGAAATTTTAGAACCTACAAAGCAATGGAACGGGAGCCTGGACTCTGAATATGGCGTGTATGCTTACATGAGATAATAGTAAGAAACCCAGAAGTATTTAGGAAGGCACCCACCTGTATATATACAGGTCCATAAAATTTCTGCATAATACGGCTTATGCGGGGGATTTTTTTGCCCTTTTGAGAGAAGCTAAAAAATTTTTTTATTTAAATGGAAGCAGGAGAATTGCTTAATATTTTATTAAATACTTGAATTCAGCTTCTAAACGAAGTATAATTAGATACGAAAAGGAGGAGATACCATGAAATATTTGAGAAAAATTAATAAAGGCTTTGCACTTACCTTGATTGTACTTTTAATCTTAGCTATATACATTATAAGTATTGAAGTTAGTAGAAATGCAGATAAACCTGCTATTGAAAGTGCTGTTAGAGATTATATTGAATTTATTAATAAATGTGCTGTTCTTTCTGAAAATGATCAAAAGTTATATAACATAATAGATTTAACGGAGGAACAAAGAAAGCAAATAGAGGCAGGTAAAAAATCAGCTGTAACTGCACAAGTACTTAAATTTGAGTCAGGAGCTAAAGAGCAAATTATTGACAATAATTTAGCAGTTAAGATGCAAAAAGAGCGATTTGAAGAATTTTTAGAAAGTGATAATGAGCCTACTAATTCTTTTGTTACTAAATTTAATAAAGAGATAACTAAGTTTAAGAAATTTGCCTTTGATGCTGACCAAGTTACTGTTACTTTCAACTCCAAAGTTAATAAAGAGATTAAATATTTAGAAGAAGATGATGAATTATCTAGAAAAGTCGATTTTAGTTCTCCAGAGGAAACAATGACTCTTCAAAAGATAAATGGAGCTTGGAAAGTAGTATATGCTGATTTACAATATCAGGATTATTCAACTGTAACTAATATGATGGTTTATTAGTCAGAGAAAGGAAAATTTATGGAAAAAATATTGGAAATAAAAAACTTAAGCAAGTTTTTTGGAAAATCTAAGGTTGTAGATGGCATAAATTTGGAGGTTAATGCAGGAGAAATCTTCGGATTTCTTGGACCAAATGGTGCTCGGAAAAACTACAACAATTAAAATGATACTTCGGACTTTTGAGTATAGACGAAGGAGAGATAAAGGTTAATGGCTTTGATGTAAAAAAGGAATTTGAAAAGGCTATGGAAGGTTCAAGTCGGAATAGTAGAAAATCCTGATATGTATGGATATATGACAGGACTTGATAACTTGAAGCTGTATGCAAGATTAAGAAATGTAGCTGCAAAAAGAGTAGATGAAATTATAGAATTAGTAGATATGAAGGATGCTGCTAAAATGAAGGTTTCTAAGTATTCTCTTCGGAATGAAGCAAAGAATGGGACTTGCACTTACACTTCTTCATTCACCTAAGCTGCTTATATTAGATGAACCAACTAATGGACTGGATCCCGCAGGAATTAAGCACTTGAGAGATATTCTAAAAGACATATCGAGAAAAGAAAATACAGCAGTGTTTGTTTCTTCTCATATTTTAACAGAAATGGAATTAATGTGTGATAAAGTTGCAGTAATTAATAAAGGAAAAATAGTCAAAGTAGAAGAAATAGGAGAAAAACAAGAAGAGCATCAAGCCCAGGAGACTCTTATTTCAGTAAACGATGTTAAAAAAGCTGAGAAAATATTAAAAGAAGATAAATATGAGGCAAAGATTGTAGAGGATAAGATAGCTATAAAAGCACCTCATGAAAAGGTACCTACAATAATAAAATTGCTTGTAGAAAAAGATATCAATATTTATACTGTAATGCAAAAAGAAAAAAGTCTAGAAGATATATCCATTGCTTTTCGGCTGTAAAAATATGCTGTTTCAAAATCTTTTTCCATAACTGAAACCCGGGCAAGATATGTATATCCTTCTGCTACCTTAACATCATCAATTCTCCAATAATATTCCGCATATTTCTGTCCTTTTTCAAAACAAGTTTTTGCACCTTTTAATTCTCCCTCTAATGCCCATACAATTCCTTTTCCGTAATAAACATTAATTAATGCTCCTATATCATTCCTTTTTTCTCCTATCTCTATAGCATAATCATAATATTCTAATGCTTTTTGTTTCCTATTCAAATCATCATATGTATCAGCCATCAAACGATAAACTCCTATTAATTCATCATCCTCAACATATTCCAATGCTTTTTCATAATACAGTAAGGCCGTCTCATATTGTTTGGATTGTTTATAGTATTTCCCTTCTAACTGATAAAGCGTTCCAAG
>CARDEQ010000146.1:1770-3631 GCA_948958005.1 uncultured Clostridia bacterium | reverse complement strand
GATGTCGACAAGTTCTCAAAACGTGCTAATAATGCAGAATTTGTAATCAAAGATTACAAATTAACACGTCAAGCTTGCTATTTAATAGCACAAAATGGAGATACTAGAAAGAAAGTAATTGCACTTGCACAAACATATTTTGCAATTCAAACTAGAAAACAAGCAATTAGCAAAAAAGAGTATACTTCATTAACAGAAGATGAAAAGAGATTTTATCAAAGAAACTTGACAAAAAAAGGCAATTATTCACTTAATGAAACTGCTAAAAATGCAGGAGTTAAGAATTTTGACAAATTTCATAATGCTGGATATAAAGGTTTATATAATGGAGAAATGTCAGATGATATTGCTAAAAGGAAAGGATTGAGATACAGAGAAGATATTTTAGATAATATGGGAAGTGATGAACTTATAGCAAATTTATTTAGAATATCTCAAACAGAACAAAAATTAAAAAAAGATAATATTCAAAGTGAAAAAGAGGCTAACAAAGCCCATTATGAAGTTGAATCAAAAATAAGAAGAACGATAAAAGAACTTGGAGGAACTATGCCAGAAGACTTACCGACACCTAAGAAAAGTTTAAAACAATTAGAAAAAGAAAATAAAAAAGATTAAAGAAAAAATAAATAAAGGAAAAGATGTAGTTAGATGAGTGCAAATGATTATTTTAAAAATGATGAATATTGGGCTAATCATATAAATAAAAATTTAGAATTATGAAAGCTTTAAAGTTAAATAGCGCCCGCCCACCTGCTAGGCAAGTGGGCGGGCTTGTGTGGTAATTTTACAATCTGAAAGAGAAGGAATTGTCTTTGCCCTCGAACTGAGTGTAGGAGCCGAGTTTTCCCGCAAACTTCCTCACGCGTTTTTCCTTCAACTCCAAAGAGGTGTGGACAATAATCCTTTTACCTTCTGTCCGAATCATAACTGGACTTACACCAAAGACACCTTTGAATATAGCTTCCAGCCTTGCGTTAGACAGACCCTGACAACCCTTCTGTGGTGTAATATGAATTCGATTTAATGCCATGTCTTATCTCCTCTCGCAAACAAATTCCATATTTATTTTGAAGTTTTTTTTACCACCGCTTCCTCCTAAAATCAATTATGATTTCTTCTTGAAATGCTCTTAAGCTAGTAATTAAAAGAGAATTTAAGAAGTTATGATATAATTATAGCACGATTTACATAAAAAAACAATTTCTGAAAGTAAAAAATTGATTTTTTATGTAAATAATGATATAATAAATCCAACTTCCAGTAGTTATACTCATTTTGCACCCTATGGAAGTATACATCTAATTAGTAAAAAAATATTTTGGAGGGAGAAAAGCGTTGCTTTAGTTTAAGGTGGAGGTGCACATTTAAAACTTAATATTAAAATAACAAGAAAAGGAGAAGGACTAAAATGGGATGCAATAAGCAATTTCCAAGCTGGATACCTTATTTCTGCTCTGTAATGTCAGATAGAATTGGGCATGAAGTTTTGTCTGAGAATGTTCATTCAGACGAGCTTGGATGGAAGGGATATATACCATCTGGAGGAATACTGACTGAGCTTCCTGTCCTGCTTTGTGATGAGCAGGGGAAAATTCATGCATTAATTTCTGCATTAACGTATAAACATATGACAGAAGGACAAATTACCGTTGATAAATTTGTAAATGAGTCTTTCTGGCATTATGGCTATTATCACGGAGGAAGTGATATTTTTAATGCGATTTTTTGGAGACCCTTAGAGGGAAACGATGCGATAGGAATTATAAATTGCAGAAAAGTGAAGAGGTTTTTCGATAAATTGGTTAAGAAAAATGTGTCTCAAAGAGAAATCGATAGAGTGTGCCAGTATGATTACCGT
>CARDEQ010000146.1:0-1760 GCA_948958005.1 uncultured Clostridia bacterium | reverse complement strand
AAATTTATGCTGAAGAGATTAAAAAGTGCATTTGGAATTTTTTCGGATTTGTAGTTTCTGAGTTTTTTGTACATTATTATGATGCTGGTTTAGAAAATACTGTTTTATTAAAGCCATCGAAGAATATTTGCGCTGTTGATGTATATCTTTCATATCAAATATTAATCCAATTAATGTATTATCCTGGCTTAATAGATTGCGTTGATCTGGCTCATAGAGCTAAATTTGAACTTTGCGGAACATATAACAACAAAAGACAGGAGCTTCCTAAATTATGTGCAGATCCTTTTACATTTTGTACTGAATTCTGGAAGGACCTTAGGTGGTACGAGAGTATCAGGAATTAAATGTGAACTTTTAATGCTTTAAGCTGGGGTAGAGGCGAATTTTATTTGCTTCTACCCCAGCTTTATAAATAATTAATTGAAAATAACAACAAAATTTATGCTTTTGTAAAAAATAATAGACTAGTAGGAAAATTTATGGTATAATCTAAAATATCAAATACAGAGGAGGAAGGAAATGAAAGGGAAAAAAGTTTTAATTGCTTCAATTATAATTGTACTTATTTTAATTTTGGGAATAGGTGGAGTTGCTTTCGCTTATATGACTACTGACTTTTTAAAAACTGATGAGCAATTATTTTATAAATATATGGCAAAAATAGGAGAAGATTTAAAGGGGTTTAGCAGTGAAGAATTAGAAGATTATTTAGAAAAAACACAAAATACACCTTATGAAAATGATAGTAAATTAACTGTAAATGTGGAAATGCCATCAAATTCGCTAGATGGATTTGACGATAACTATTGGAATATAGTAAATGGTATGAATATTACTTTTAAAGGTAAAATGGATAATAAAAGTAAAAGAGCAGAACAGAATATAAGTATAAATTATTCTGATACAGTTGCTTTTCCAATAAGTTATAAGAGAAATGGAGACCTTTATGCTGCAACCTCTAGTTTGATTTTGAAAACATATTTAGCAGTTAAAAATGAAAATTTAGACAAGCTTTATGATAATATAGATGATAGTCTAATAAAAAAGAATGTACCTAATAAAATAGATACAGATTCATTAAGTGTAAGCCCAAAGGCTTTGAGAGAAGAAATGAAAAAGTTTATAGATATATTAAAAAATGATATATCTGATAAAAACTTTTCTAAGGTAGATGATAATAGTTTTGCATTAACTTTAAATGAGCAGGAAGCTATAACTATTTTAACAAAAATACTAGAAGAACTTAAAAATAGCAATTTGTTGAAGGAAAATACAAAAACGCAGTTAGAGGGGATATTAGAGAACACAAAAACTGTAAATGCTTCAACAGAGGAGTTTTTAAAAGTAATTGTAAGAAAGAATGGAGCTGTTACACTTAATATTGAGGGACAAGAAGTTATGAAGGTCCAAGTAAAATCTGAAGAAATAGTAATTAAAATAAAAGAAGATAAAGATATAGATATAACAATTAATGCAAAGAAGACAGGAGCAATAGATGATTTGGGTTATATAGTTGATTGTATGATTATTAATGAAGATAGAATTATGAATATAGGATTTGTAGCTCAATATGCAGGGATAACATCACAAGAAGCGAGAGAAAGATATAAAATTGGATTTAAAGTCGAGGAAAATGAGCAAGCAATAGGATATCAATATACCTTTGATACTAAAAAGAATTTCTCAGGGGTAATAAACATAGAGCCACTAAAAGAGGCAGATGCATTTGTAATAAATACAGCTAATAAAGAGTATTT
>CARDEQ010000145.1:0-3696 GCA_948958005.1 uncultured Clostridia bacterium | reverse complement strand
AAGATATGTATTTTTTGGCAACTAATTATAATACAAATAGTGAAGCTGAAAAAGAGGAAATACAGAGGATTTTTGCGGATGATAATTCGGAATTACTTACAAATTTAAGAAACAGGGATTTAAAAATAGATGGAATGTCAAAAATATCTATTATAGCTGCAAGCGTTGGTATAGGAACTATTGTAACCTTTATTGCGATATATTTAGGAGTTATATTTTTAATTGCAAGCTCTGCTATATTAGCTTTAAAGCAGCTAACAGAAAGTACAGACAATAAAGAGAGATACACAGTTCTAAGACGAATTGGATGTGATGAAAAAATGATTAACAGGGCTTTATTTTGGCAAATTGGGATTTTCTTTTTATTACCACTGTTGCTTGCTATAATTCATTCTGTATTTGGAATACAGTTTGTTATGTCTATGCTTGAAGGGATATATAGTAAGGACGAGCTGCTTCCTTCTATAATTGGAGCAGTATCTGCACTTGGGACAATATATGGAGCTTATTTTGTGGCTACTTATTTTGGAAGCAAGAATATTATTAAAGAAAATTAGATAAGCAAAAAATTGTCATAAACAGTTGCCACAGTCTTGAACTCATGTCTAGAATAATTTTTAGAAAATACAGATAATAATTATATTGACTTTTGAATTGGTATATGATTATAATAAACATATACCAATTTTATTTGAGGTTATGATAAAAATTTAGGAGGAAAACAGGATGAAAAAAGAATTACTAAAGAAACAAGGAGGTATTACACTTGTGGCATTGATTATTACAATTATTGTGCTAATAATATTAGCCGCTGTAAGTGTAAATGCATTATTAAAAATACAATTTATAGATTTAGCTATGCAGGGAACAGTAAATTATACAGAGAGTCAATCAGAAGAAGCAAATAAGTTTGAAGAATTAAATGACCAATTAAATGAAGTGATAGAGAAAATAAACGGAAAAGGTAAAATAAATGATAATATAAAACTTAAGGTAGATAAGATAATATCAGAAGACGGATTAAAAGTAATAATGCGTGTAGAAATAGAGTACTCAGGAATAATAGAAAATATTTATATAAATGATAAAAAAATAGAAGTACCAGAAGCAAATGCAGAAGTATATATTTTTGAGGAAGTAGTAGAGGAAAACGGAAGATATGTTATATTAGCAAAAGATGCAGATGCTAATTATAATGTGATTATTGTAAAAGTAAATGAATTACTAGGAGATATGGAAATCTGGGATAAAAGCGATATAGAATTACTTAAAAAAAGAGTAGAAGAAGGCAAAATATTTACTTCAACAAAAATAAAAGTAATGGCAGATATAGATTTAGGAGGAGAGAATGATAAATGGAGTCCAATAGGAACAGAAGAAAAACCATTTTTAGGTGAATTAGATGGAAATAACCATAAAATAGCAGGAATATATATAGAAGCAGAAGGAAAATCAACAGGGCTATTTAGCTGTAATAATGGTACTATGAAAAATCTGATATTAGAAAATGGATATGTAAGTTCAACATATCAAAATACTGGAATGTTAGTGGGAGTTAATAATGGAATAATAGATAATATAAATACGACAGGAGAAGTAGTAGGAGAGAGGTGCACTGGTGGAATAGTAGGTGCAAATAATTCAGGAGCTAAGATAAGTAATTGCAGTAATAATGCTAATATAAATAAAGATAAAACAAGCTTTACAAATGGATTAAATTGTGGTCGGAATCTCAGGCAGCAATATAGGAGAAATTAGTAGATGCATGAATTATGGAGAGATAAAAGGACGTGACACAGTTGGAGGAATAACTCGGTGGCTGGATAAGCGGAAGCACAGGTACTGCTGTGACAAAGGAATGTGGCAATGAAGGAAAAGTTACATCTACATTAGGACGTGCAGGAGGTATAGCAGGCTTCATTAACTCTGAACATACTGTGGAAAGCTGTTATAATAAAGGCGAAATTACAGGCTTAGGTCTTGCAACTTCTGATACTTATACATCTGCTGGTGGTATTGTAAGTACACGGAGGATTTGTAAATTATTCTTATAATAGAGGAAAAGTTAAGGGAGTCCGTGGGCAAGTTGGTGGTATCAACCGGTAATGTTTATAAAATGGGAGGCACAAGAGCAAAATATTGTTATAACACTGGCGAAGTATCAGGAAGTTCTAGAGTCGGATCAATTATAGGTCAATGTATTGGATGCAGTTTTACATCCTGCTGGTGGACAACCTCTCAAAGTGGCTCCCGGAAACAGTGGATCTTCAACAGATTCACAACGCCTTGAGCCTGATGTACTTAAAACATATGTAGAAAAACTAGGTGCAGACTATTTTACAGAGGATATAAAAGGAATAAATGACGGTTATCCAATATTAAAATGGGAGTTAGAAAAGTTTAATTAAAGCAAATTCTTCTAAAAGCTAGAATTAAAAAATATATGAAAAAATTTTTTTAAAATTATATCATTTCTATTGATTTCCTTTTTAAAGTAGAGTAAAATATATTGAGATAAATTTCTAGAGGAGTGAACGTAATATGAGAAATAATAAGAAAAGTGCTGGTAGTCATAGCAAAACTAATAATAATAAAAAGAAAATAAGAATTATAATGGTTGGAATATTAGCCCTTGCTACAATTGGTGCATTTGTTTATCTTGGTATAACAATGTCAGATGAAAGTAAGGAAAAAAGAGATTATGATAGCTTGTCTGAGGATATGATTAGTGCAAGTAATAAGGCTGAGGGAGAGGAAAAAACTGAAAGACAAAAGAAGTTAGAAGAATTACATGCCCAATATCCTGATGTTGTTGCTTGGCTTGAGGTGCCTAATACTAATATGAGTTATCCAATAGTTCAAACTGATAATAATGATTATTACTTGGATCATACATATAAAAAAGAATATTCTGCTAGAGGCTCTATATTTTTAGATAAGGATGTTAGCTTTGATAGACCTAGTGATAATTTCTTGATTTATGGACATAGAAATAAGAATGGAGCAATGTTTGAAGAATTATTACAGTTTGAAAAAGAAGCTTTTTATAAAGAGCATAAGACAATTAATTTTACAACTTTAAAAGAGGATGCTGAGTATGAAATTCTAGCAGGCTTCCGTTCAAGAGTTTATTACAAGAATGAGAAGAATGTATTTAGATATTACTTCTTCATAAATGCAGAGAATGAAGCTGCTTTCAATGATTATGTAGCTTGTGCTAAGAGAGATTCTATGTATCAAACTGGTGTTGATGCAAAATATGGAGACCAATTGCTTACACTTTCAACTTGTGCATATCATACAGAGGATGGTAGATTTGCAATTGTTGCTAAAAAGAAATAAGAATATAAAAGCAAACAGGTGGCCACGAAAGTGGCTCCCCGTTTGCTTTTTGTCTGAATCAACTTGCAACTTGCAGGTTTCTTCAAAGAAAAAAAGAATTTTTGAAACTGCTCTAGCGGACTGCTATCTCCTCATTAAAGGGGAGTACCTCCTGCTCACCCAAGCACCAACGCCTTATTACTCCATCGATGTCATCAAACATCCAAGTGCTACCCGAAGCGCCATAGACCTCGAATGCTGGCTCTGCCAAACCACCAAAATCGATAGTTTGCCATTCAGCATAACGATCCTTTATGACGGTTTCTCCGTTTTGAAGCTCGAGTCTTCGATCCGGAGTAAGCACAAGGGTGTAGG
>CARDEQ010000144.1:0-3698 GCA_948958005.1 uncultured Clostridia bacterium | reverse complement strand
ATCATCTTCTATTGCTTTTCTAACCTTGTTTGCAATTTCTCCGAATTATAGGTCTTTCTTCTTTTGTAAGTTTTGCCATGTCCTTAAGAGCATTTGAAAGTTCACTTTTTTTCCCTAAATATTTTATTCTTAAATCATTCAATTCTTTAATATCTATGATTTTACCTATTTGCTCTTTTGCCTCTTTTTCAATCTTTGCAATTTTTTCCTTCATAAAAACCCCTTCTTTATTTGATTTTCTGTATAGCCTCTTCTAAGCTTGCATTTTCCTGCTCTCCTGTTTCCATATTTTTTAAAGTAATTGTTTTTGTATTTTTTTCTTCCTCTCCTATCACAGCCACATATGGGATTTTGAGTTTATCTGCATACTTAAATTTAGCCTTTAACTTCTTATCTTCTAAAAACACCTCTGTATTGATTCCTGCAGCTCTTAAACTAGCTGCAGCATCAAGACTATATCCCATTTCTTCTTCTGACATCGAAACTATAAGTACTTTTGAAATTGATTTATTTTCCTCTTTTAAAATATTTTCTTTTTTCATTTGATAGAAAAATCTTGTAAGACCAATTGAAATACCAACTCCGAGGTAATTTTTTATCTGTATAATACTCTGCTAAATTCTCATATCTTCCACCAGAGCAAACACTACCAAGTTTTTTATAATTGTCTAAGAATGTCTCATAAACCGTTCCTGTGTAGTAGTCTAATCCTCTTGCAATAGTTAAATCCACTTTGAAATTTTTTTCAGGAACTCTATATTTACGTATATTTTTTATAACTGCTTCTAATTCTTCAAGTCCTTTTACGAATGTTTCGTCAGTAATTCCCAGATTTTTTAAAGCATTTATTTTCTCATCTTTATTTCCTTCAATCTCTATAAATTTAATTATTGTACTGATCTTTTCCTTTTCTATTCCGATTTCTTCAAGTTCTTTTATTACACTTTCTTTTCCGATTTTTTCAATTTTATCTATTATACGCAAAATGTCAGTAGCTTTTTCTTTTAAATCTAAGGAACTAAATAATCCATTTAAAATTTTTCTATTATTTATGCAAATTGTAAATTCTTCAAACCCTAGACTTTTAAAGGTCGTATATATGATACTTGGAATTTCTGCATCGTGCATAATGCTTAAATTTCCATCCCCAATTATATCTATATCGCATTGATAAAATTCACGAAATCTTCCCGCCTGTGCTTTTTCTCCTCTATACACTTTACCAATCTGGTATCTCTTAAATGGAAAACTAAGTTCTCCTTGATGTTGAGCCACATATTTCGCAAGTGGAACAGTCAAATCAAACCTAAGAGCAATATCATTTTCTCCTTTGCTAAACTTATAAATCTGTTTTTCTGTTTCTCCCCCTGCTTTTGCTAAGAGTACTTCAGCACTTTCGATAACAGGAGTATCAAGTGGTAAGAAGCCAAATCTTTCATAGGATTTCTGGATTTTTTCCTTAATACTATTAAATTCAATTTGGTCACTTGGAAGAAGCTCCATGAAGCCTGGTAATGTTTTAGGTTCAACTTTACAATTTTGCATAAATTTCAATCCTCTCTTTGCTTTTATTTCAATATAATTAATTAATTATATTATTATATATTAAAAAAGCTAAAATTACAAGGATTAAACTGCAATTTTTGAATAATTCAAGAATAAAAATATTTAATTTCAATTTAGTATATTGTTTTTATGTTGCTTTTGATAGTTTTATTAAAATCTATAAAAAATAGGCTATAATTTTTAGCCTACTTTAGTTCTTTTCTATTATTTTGTATAATTGATAAGGTTTCTTGAAGTACATCTTCTATGCCTGCAAGTAAGGCATCTGCATGATCTTTTGTTCCATTTGATATCTCTCTTGCCATTTCATTTGCTGTCTCTATAATTTCTGCCTTTTGCTCATATGCTTTTCTAGTAATTTCATGTTCATCAATCATAGCAATTATTCTATTTTCTGCTTCCTTGACAATTTCACTTGCTTCATTTTGAGCTTCTGCCAAAATTCTAGTTCTTTCCTCTTTAACCCACTTAGCCTGTTTTAATTCTTCTGGAAGCTTTATTCTAACTTCTTTAATGAGGTCAAGCAGTTCCTCCTTGTCCATCATGCCTTTATTAGTAAATGGTACAGACCTAGCATTTTCAATTGTCTCCTCCAATGTTTCTAATAATGTAAATATTTCCATAAATTACATTTACTCCTTTCGACTTAGGAACACAAGCTTCACACGCCCATATTTCCTTATGTCTATAACTTTTGCTGATGCATTTGCATTATTTATATATTCATCCTCTCTATCCGTTTCAAAAACTATAATCCCTTCCTTCTCAAGCATGTCATTCTCAATAATAAAATTTATGGCCTCAGCTCCAAAATTAGTTTTATAAGGCGGATCTAAGAAAATTATATCAAATTTTTTATTTTTCAACTCCTCTAAAGTTCTTTTGTAGTCTTTATTCATAACTTCTGTCTCTGCTTCAAAATGAGTTTTTTTAATGTTTGTTTTAATAATTTGTACAGCTTTTCTTGAGCTGTCACATAAAACCGCTTTCCTTGAACCACGGCTCAAGCTTTCTAATGCTAGGGCTCCACTTCCTGCAAATAAATCTAACACATTTGAACCATATATGTAGTTTTGTATTATACTAAAAAGTGCCTCTTTAACTCTATCTAAGGTGGGTCTAGTATCTTCACCGTTCTAGAGTTTCAAGTCTTGCTCCTCTTGCAGTTCCACTAATTATTCTCATAGTCTGTTTCCTCTTTAACTCACTTTATATTTTATTAGATTTATTCCATAAGTCAATAGTATTTACAAAAATGTAATAGAAATTTAATACATCTGTAATATTATGTATATAGGAATTAATTATACAACATTTTTGCACATTTGGCAATATCTTGACTAAAATTTGGGTTAAAAACACTAAAAGCACAGCAGACAGCTGTGCTTTTAGTGGCTATGAACAATTTTCTCTGTCGAAATAAAATTTTAGGCAATAATTCTTTTTATCTCTGGAGCACAACCGCTAAGCTTCTCTTTTTTTATATTCTCACGGCTAATGCTGTTTCCCCTTCTTTCCACATAATTGAGAAAATCTGGAGTTATACCGTCCTCCCATTGCGGTAAAAAGGTGAAGTCCTCCAATAGCTTTTTCATAAAGCTCTCAAAATCCTTGGATACCCTCATTTCAAAAGCTATACCACTCTTATTTGATTTTATGCAAATAGAATGGTTTATAAAAAAATTTTTCTGCCCTGCTGTCATATCCTGGAGACTTTGTGGAATCTGACCATAAATTACGGCTTTGCTCATTCTCTTTCCGCAAAATGTGTGCGCATAGATGATTAAGCCTTTTTCTTCATTAAACAGGACAACCTCCTCCTCATTTCTCTTTTCTGAGTCGGTACTATCTCCTGCAAAAATATCTGTGTAGCCACATTTAAAGCCATACTTTCTTATTCCTTTCAAAAATCTTGTCCATTCCAAGGTATAAACACAGCTTTTGTGTGTGGTAAGTGCATTGTTCATAATTTTCTCCCCTAAATCCTGTTTTGCTGATTAATTGTTATTGATAAAGCTTCTATACCTATCTTGTGCCTCCTTCAAAGCTTTCCTTATTTCTGCCTCGCTAATTGGAAATCTTTCAATGCGTTCTCTATTAGGTGAGCCCTCTGGCTCGCGCTTAGCACTCAC
>CARDEQ010000143.1:0-3710 GCA_948958005.1 uncultured Clostridia bacterium | reverse complement strand
GATGTTGGTGTAGATATAAACAGAAAAAAATCAGGCTTTTGGAATTTCGTGGAAGATACATTTTTATGTCCAGTATGTAGTTTAATATATTCATGTGCTCCTCTTGGGTTTTACATATTGGGAAGAGAAAGCATATTTATTAATCAGAACAACAATATGAAAATGTTAAGAAAGGAAAATGCCCAAATTGAGCCACATTTAAAAAATCAAGAAAATAATATAGAACACAGTATTTTCTTAATTATGATTGAACAGTTTAAAGAGTTATCAATGGGGAAAATTGCAGATAACGAAATCCATAATATACAAGTTATAAAAAGAACAACAGTTGGAGATAAAATTGCATATGAATTTACTACAATATCTAAAGAGAAACTTAGGATTTTTAAAGAGAATATTAATAGCTTCGAAAAAATATTAGGAAAAAAAATATATATAAATGACGATTACATAAATATTTATGAACAAGTTATGAGTAACTTTTTAAATAACAGAAATCAGTATGAGCTTTTGTATATTTTAACTAATGCAGAAGTAAATAATTCAATTAATACAAGTTACAAAAGATATATACTAGATATACAAATAAATAGCATGGGAGGTTTAAAGATGGAGGAAAAAAAGGAAATTTCCACACTTGAAGAAAAGATACTATGGGCTGGAAGAGAACTAAAAAAGAAGCATCTTAATAGAGAAAATGCAAATAAGCTTAGGGCATACGTGTTACAGCTTACAAACAGTTTAAGAACAAATAATCCAGAACTTTTTATGGATATAGTTACAAGAATGTATGGAGGCTTAAGTGAAGACATACCATATGCAAATGCTTTTGCAAAAATGCTAACAGATAGTAAATATTTTAGATGTTTAGGATATGCATATGTAATAGGATTAGAGGCATATGTTGGAGATAATGATAAGGAGGGAAATAGAAATGAAGAATAAAGGATTAACAATTACATTAATTATAGATGCAAACAGTGCAAATTATGGAGAAGGTTTTGGTAATATAACAACGCTTAAAAAATTAACGAGAGGAGATGGAAATTCATATTCATATATTTCAAGACAAGCTTTAAGATATAATATAGTAGAACAATTAGGATATGACAATACTCCTGTAAAAGAGAATGGAAAGGGAAGTAAGAAGGTGGTTCAGTTTGACCCAAATGCTACAATTGCAGATTATCCTGAGATTGACTTGTTTGGATATATGAAGACGAGAGAGGGAGGAGCAGATACGCGTAATGCAGTTGTGAGATTGAGTAATGCTATTTCATTAGAAGAATATAATAGTGATTTAGATTATTTAACAAATGCAGGATTGGCTAAAAGAGGTGGACTAGGTAACTCTATTGCACAAAGTGAAATACATAAATCTCTATATTCATATACAGTAACAATTGATTTAGACAAAATAGGAGTAGATGGAGAAATAGATTTGCCAGAAGAAGTAAAGAAGAAAAGAGTAAAGGAATTATTGAAAACAATAGAATTCTTATATAGAGATATTAAAGGAAGAAGAGAAAATTTGTCTCCAATATTTGTTATCGGAGGAATTTATAATAGGAAAAACCCATATTTTGAAAATAGGATTGAATTAGATAAAACTATGCTTAAAACAAGTATTATTACGGAAATTTTAAATTCAGATGAGGATATAAAGAATAATACGATGGTTGGGTATTTAGAGGGCAGTTTATCTAATAATGACATGATAAAAGAGGAGCTAAAGCCTATTAAAATACATGAATTCTTTGAAAAGCTAATTAATAAAATCGAGGAGGAATGTTAGATAAATGAAAGCAATTAAACTGATTGCAAGACAGACACTAGCATCATATAGAAAACCAAGTAGTATGCAAATCAAAGAGACTTTCCCGCTTCCGCCATATTCTACAGTGATAGGTATGATACACATGGCATGTGGATTTAAAGAGTATGTAGATATGAATATAAGTGTACAAGGTGAATATTATTCAAAAGTCAATGAGATTTATACAAGATATGAATTTAAATCTGGGTTTTATGAAAAAGGAAGACATTCTATCATGGTTACAGATAATGTTACTGGTAGAAATACAGGTCTTACTCAAGGTCCTGCCAATATTGAATTACTTTATGATGTTAAGCTTGTGATACATGTTGCTCCAAAAGATGAGGAATATTTAAAGATAATATATGATGGATTAAGAAATCCAAAGGAGTATTTATCTTTAGGAAGATGGGAAGACTTAATAGATATAATTAAAATAGAGTTAGTAGATGTCGAAAAAGAAAAATTAGAGGAAGGATATGAACTAAAATATGACGCATATGTTCCAAAAGGAACTTTAGAGGAAACAGATGGGCAATCAATTGCAACTGTATATAAAATAAATAAAAAGTATAGCATACATCCTAAAACTAAAATTAGAAAATGGGATGAGGTTGTATATGTGGAGCATATGAGCAAGAAATCTGAGATATTTGCAGGAACTGAAGTTCTCAGTGATGGTACAGATTTAGTATTTTTAGCATAGTTCTATATGGGAGGATATATGGAGAATGAATATTTGGCAAAAACAGGAGATAAAAAGACAATAAAGGAGCATACTGAGGATTTGCTTAGACAATATAATATTCTGAAGACCATATATCCTCACATTTTATGTGAGGATGAGTGGGAAATTTTAGAATATGCAATAAAATTTCATGATTTAGGTAAGATTAATTCAAAGTTTCAAAATAAATTATACAAGGCTTTAAAATATGAGGAAAGAATAGAAGAATATAATTCTAGCGCAGAAGAAGTGCCTCATAATTTTTTAAGCCCGTTTTTTATAGATGGGCTAGAATTTGAAAAATTATATAAAAAGCCGAATACGGATGCTTTAGTGTCCGCTGTATATTACCATCATGATAGGGAGTATTTTGAATATGATAAGGCTGAGGTTAAAGAAGAATTAAACAAACAGATACAAGGGATTGGTGATTTCTATGGATTAGAGAAGCTGGCTGCAAGACAACGATTTAGTAAGTATCTTTTAAGTACAAAGGGAGAAGCAATAAAAGATAGAAAGTATATTATGATAAAGGGGCTTTTAAACAAATTAGATTATGTTGCTAGTTTGGATAAAAATGGAGTAGATGTAGAAGAAACAGTTAAGGATAATGGTAAAAGTGTCGCAGATAATATTAGAGAATTGGTAGAGAAAAATTTTAATGGAGAATATAGAGAAGTACAAGCTTATATGAAGGAAAGAGAAAATGAGAATATTATAGTTGTATCACCATGTGGAAGTGGAAAGACGGAGGCTGCACTTTTATGGATAGGAGGTAAGAAGGCCTTTTATACTTTGCCATTAAAGGTTTCAATTAATGCAATTTATGAGAGAGTACATGATAAAATAGGATATAGAAAAGCCTTACTTTTACATTCTGATGCTTTCCAATATTATTCAGATAGCTCTCGAGAAGAAGCAAATATAAATGCGTATAGTAGGGCAAAAAGGCTAAGTTCACCATTAATCATAACTACTGTTGACCAAATATTTAAAATAGTATTTAGATATAATGGATATGAAGAAATTTTAGCGACTCTTAGTTATTCAAAGGTGGTAATTGATGAAATTCAAATGTATTCACCAGATATGATAGCATATATCTTAATTGGATTAAAAATGATAACAGATATAGGAGGAAAGTTTGCAATAATGACAGCAACCTTC
>CARDEQ010000142.1:0-3714 GCA_948958005.1 uncultured Clostridia bacterium | reverse complement strand
ATTACTCCATCTTTTAATGGTCTTACTGCTTTTATTTGATCTGGTGTTCTACCTAGCATTTCCTTTGCTTCTTCTCCTGTTGCCTTTATCATTCCTGTCTTTCTGTCTATTGCAACAACTGATGGCTCCACCAATATAATTCCTTTTCCCTTTAATGTTACAAGTATATTTGCTGTTCCCAAATCTATTCCTATATCTTTTGAACCTAAATTAAATAGTCCCATATAAAAAACCTCCTATATATATTTCATCACACTTTGGCACCCATTTTCACTAATTACAACATGATCTAGCATTTCTATCCCCATAATCTCTGTTGCTGCAATAATTCTTCTTGTAACATTTATATCAGCATTGCTTGGTGTCGGGTCTCCCCCTGGATGATTATGTACAATTATTATTTTTGGTGCATTCGATTTTATTGCTTCATAAAGTACGTCTTTTGGTTCTAACATTGCAAAGTTTGTCCCTCCAAATGATAAATCAATTATTTTTTGCACAACATTTTTTATGTTTAAAAGTACAATTTTTGCAATCTCTCTTTTTTCGTATTTCATTTCATTCATTAGTAGATTGGCTATATCTTGTGAATTTTTAATTATTATACTTTGTACGTCACTAGGTGACATCATCCTTTTAGCAAGCTCACAAGTTGCAATTATTTGTATTGCTTTTACCTTTCCTATACCCTTTATTCGGCATAGCTCTTCAATACTAATATTTTGAAGAAACCTCAAATCGCTCATATTTTTTTGATTATTTAAGCCTAATATCTTTTGTGCAAGCGATATTGCTGTTTCTTCTTTAGTGCCAGTTTTTATTATTATTGCCAATAGTTCTGAATTTGATAACCTTTTTCCTCCATATATTTCTAATTTTTCATATGGTCTTTCTGATATGGGTAATTCTTTCATTGTTAACGTCATTAATAAATCCTTTCTAAGTCCTTTGACTTCAACCCCCATATAGCTATAATACCTTAATTTAGGTTTTTCTATAAATAAACAAAGCAATTGCCATTCCTATTATACTTGCTATGTTTATTTTTATTGTTATACCAAATGTAAGTGTTATTATACTCAAATCTAACACAACCGGTTCTGATAGTCCGAAGCTTTCTCCGTAACCTAACCACCATAAAAAGTCTATCCCTGATGCAAGTTGTCCAAGTAATCCTCCTACAACTATTCCTGCAAATATGAATACTATTAAAATCCATATATTTTTATCTCTTGTTGCCATATCTTTTGCTCCTCCAAATTTAATTTTATCCAAGCTATATTATATATTGGTTTTTAACTTTTTTCAAGTCTTTTAAGGAAAGCTTTATAAATTTTTAAAAACAAAGACAATTAATACAGAGGGACGGAGCTTTTGTCTTAGGTTTTTTAGACAAACACTCTATTTCAACAAACTCTTTTTATGTATTATAAATGTTAAAAACTTGACTTAAATCTTCTATTATGTCGAAATATTATCCTTGAATTTTATTGCTTTCCATTAATTACCTATTCCCTTTTTGTGTATTATATAGTATAATAAATATATAGTTTAAAAAGAAAGAGATGAAATTTTAAAATATGAAAATTGAGAAGCTTAATGAAAATAAAATTCGTGTTACGTTGAATATAGATGATTTAGCTGAAAGAGATATTGATTATCATTCTTTTATGTCTAATTCCATCGAGTCACAAAGCATATTTATTGATATGCTTAATAAAGCCGAAAGAGAAGTTGGTTTTAATACTGAGGATTGCCGAATTATGATAGAAGCACTTGCCTTAAAGGATCGGTAGATTTGTTTTAATTATTACTAAATATGCGCATACTGAAGCTTCACCTAATCTTATGCCTCAATTTAACATACCCAAAAGGAAATCTTTACATATTAAAAGAAAATTACAAATGCCTGAAGCATCTGATGCAATATATTGCTTCGATAACTTCGAAACCTTTTGCGATTTTTGCAAATTCTTACAAAATAGTATAGTAAAAAATGAAATTGGAGATATTGCAAGATACTCTACTTTGTATGAATATAATTCAAGTTATTATTTAATACTTTCTAGAATAATTCTAGATCAAATGTCTTCAAAATTCATTTGCACTACTATAAATGAATTTGCTCATTTCATAGAAAATCCTGAATTATATGAACGTAAGATAACAGAATATGGTAAACTTATCATGAAAGAAAACGCAATTAATACTTGTATTGAAAATTTTGTATTAAAAAAATAGCCTGTCGAATTTGTTAATAAACTGTTACAAAAAGGTTACATTTAGATTACAAAGAAGAAAAGTGCTGTCGAAAAATGCAAAAAAAGTTTTAACTCTATAAAAAAACTGATAAAAATGCGGAATTATGACTAACGAAAAACTTTATTTAACGCTCAAATGAATTGACTTACCATAAATTTTGTGGTATTTTATCATTAACAAGAGAAAAAATAAATTTATTGGAGGAAGAATTAATGTTAAATGATGAAATACGTAAAAAAAGAGAAGAACTAAATAAAAGCATAGAAGAAAACAAGAATTATGATTATATATATAGAATAAGCGTAGAATTAGACGAACTAATAGCAAAATATTACCGAGAAGTTCAAAGCCCACTAAGTCAAATCAGATTAAATTAATACTTAAATTAAGAAATCCCTCTATAATTGATTTTCAATTATAGAGGGATTTCTTAACTCTTATTCTTCTCTTATTTCACAATTGAAGCTACACTTTTTTCTTCTGAGAATACTTCTCTTAGCACCTGTTCTGTGTATTCCTTTGTAACCTCCTCATATTTCTCTAGATATTCAAAAGCATTTACTCCTTTAAAATAATCAGAAAGGAACATTCTAGCAGTTTCTTCAACACTATTATACTCAACTATTGTATCACCATAAAACTTTCTCTTGCTTCGATTAAATTCCTCTAAATCAATTCCTATATTCTTAGCTTTTTCTATCTCTGCCTTAATCTTCTTAATAACTTCTTCTGGTTTTCTAGAGGCTCCTGTTATTAATAAAAATGCATAATTTTTAGAAAAATCATAATCGCCCTCCAAGGTTCCTAATATATCATTTGTATCAGTTAATTCCTTATTTAACTTAGAGCTTTTTCCAAATAAAACACCTTTAATAATTTCAATTGCTATATGTCTCTTTACCATATCTCCTTCTACTTTATCCTTATAACCTATTGCAAACAGAGGGTTGCTCAGCTTCATTTCAACACATTTTTCTTTTTCATTTATTTCACTTGACTCATTCGGATAAATTCTTTTTGGAGCTTCTTTATTTTCTTTTTTTATAAGCCTTTTCTTTATCTCTTCTAATATTTCCCATGGTTCGAAATCTCCACACACTACCAAAGCCATATTTGAAGGTGTATAAAAATTGTCATAGCAAAGATATAGTGTTTCCTTTCTAATTTCCCCAATTGATGCAACACTACCTGCTATATCAAGTCTTACTGGAAAATTCTTATACATACATTTTAGTGCATTTAAGTATACTTGCCACTCTGGATAGTCTTCATACATATTTATCTCTTGTGCAATTATTCCCTTCTCTTTTTCAACATTTTCGTCTGTATAATAAGGATTTTGTACATAATCCATAAACTCGTCTAAAGCATCAAAAAAATTATCTGTCGCTTCATATAAATATGCTGTATGGTCATTTGTGGTATAAGCATTTGCTGTCACTCCAAGTGCTG
>CARDEQ010000141.1:1229-3958 GCA_948958005.1 uncultured Clostridia bacterium | reverse complement strand
GGGTAATATCTGATTTCATATCTTCGAAGTATCTATTTTTATCAAATAAATGTAAATTTTGCATTTGAGCATGAATAGTTTTTACATCTTGAACTTTACCTTGAAAGTTATTTGATAATTGCTCATATTCGGAGTTTAGCCTTGAAACAGCTTGGCGATTCTTTTCATCATATGCTTTAGTTTCTTCAAAAAGTTTATATATACCTTCATGCTTTTTTTCTTGCTCTAAATCTTTTTCCATTATTTCATCGTACTTTTTGCCATATTCATTAATCATTTTTTGACTTATATTATTAAACTTCTGCTTTTTAAGTTCAATTTGTTTAGAAGCACTTTCATAAACTTTTGCACTCTCAAGTTCATATTGTTTTAGACTTAAGTCCCTCTCAAACTTTTCTTCAAAGCCTTTTAAATCTTGTCTAGAAAAACCCTTTTCAAGTATTCTTATATTATTTTCGATATTTTCAATATTTTTATTATAATAATCAGGAGAAACATACAAATAGCACGATTTTTCTTCTATGCCATTAAATAAAGTTTCATGCTTTTCTGTAAGATATGCAGCTCCACCATCTTCAATTTTAATTTCTGAAACACTTGGAAAACAGTATGGAATCCTAGAATGCTCGATTTCTTCATCACTTGGATTAGGGTTATCTTCAAAAAGAACAGCCATAAGAATTCTAGTAATATCATCTTTATTGATAGTAGAATTTCCAGTATCCATTTGAGCGTCTAAAAATTGCATAATCTGATTACTGATTTCATTTTCTTTTCCGCCATTAATTTTTTGCTTAATGTATCCCATGTAATAATCACAAATTGTTTGCTTTAGTTTTTGTACTATTTCCTCATTCGTTTCAAACATAATTTACACCCATAACCTTTCAATAAGGTAAATTTGTTATATTATAGAAATCCAACATAACACCTTACTTATATCATAACAAATTAAAAAAAACAAGACTAAAACTAAATATTTTTAAAAAAGTACAAGTAATTATCAAGATAGTATACAGCTATAATAAAAATCAAATTTTGAATAATTTTCCAAAGTTTGTACAAAATATAAACAAAGGAAAGGGGCAAAAGTATGGAGTCATTATGGAAAAAAACAGAAGGAGAATTAACACAAAACAAACAAGAGCTACTTAAAGAAATAGAGACAGAGGTATGCATAATAGGTGGAGGAATTACAGGAATAAGTACTGCATATGAATTGATTAAACAAGGTAAAGAAGTAGTAATTTTAGAAAGAGATAGTTTAGCGGACAAAACTACTGGAAATACAACAGCAAAAATAACTTCACAACATGGACTTTTCTATGATTATTTAATCACAGATTATGGAGTTAATTTTGCTAAAAAATATTATCAAGCAAATCAAGAAGCAATAAAGAATATTGAACAAATAGTTAATTTTGAAAATATACAATGCGACTTTGAAAGACAAGATGCATTTGTATTTACAGAGGATGCAAAAGAACTAGAAAAAATAAAAAAAGAAGTAAATGCTATAAAAGCAATAGGAGGAGAAGCAGAGTTTATAAACAAAATAGAAGCAAAGGTACGGAAATCTTCAAGGAGCAATAAAATTTCCTAACCAAGCACAATTTAATCCAAGAAAATATTTAAAAGGCTTAGTAGAAAAAATTCGGAGAAAAAGGAGGAAAAATATACGAAAATAGTAAGGTAAAAGTTATAGAAAAGGAAGCAAAGGGATATAAAATTTGTACAGGAAAAGGAGATGTATATGCAAAATACGTAGTAATTGCAACACATTATCCAATAGTAAATTTTCCAGGATTTTATTTTCTAAAAATGTATCAAGAAACTTCGTACGCAATAGCAATAAAAACAAGCGAAAAATTATTTTCAGGAATGTATATAAAGTTAGAAGAACCAAAGATTTCACTAAGAACAGCAAAGGATGAAGACAAAAGATTGGTTATAATAGGAGGAAGCGGACATAGAGTAGGAGCAAAAATAGACTTAGAGTCTGCGTATGAAAACCTAGAAAAAGTAGCAAAAGAAATGTACCCAGATGCAGAAGTATTATATAAATGGAATACACAAGACTGCATAACACTTGACAAAATCCCATATATAGGAGAATTTTCAAAGCTAATGCCAAATGTATATGTAGGAACAGGTTATAAAAAATGGGGAATGACAACATCAAATGTTGCAGCAAATATAATAGCAGACAAAATTTTAGGCAAGACAAATAAATATGAAGAAATATTCACATCAACAAGGTTAAATCCAATAAAAAACAGATGGGAATTTGGAGAAATGATAAAAGAAACAACAAATTCATTAATTATAAATAAATTTAGAGGACCAGAGGACCATCCAAGCTGTTCACATTTAGGGTGCGAGCTATCATGGAATAATTTGGAGGAGACATGGGATTGTCCTTGTCATGGCTCGAGATTTGACAAAGATGGCAATAGAATATATGGACCAGCAATAGATGATATAAAAATAAAACTGGAATAGCTCCGCCTCTCAGAGAGGCGAAGCCATTCCAGCATTGCTTTTCTAAATCAATAACCCTGAACATACTCCCCAGTATCCGCCTTCACGACTTCAAGCTTCTTTGTTGACTTGACAGAAAGAAGGCGAACGGTATCAGCGGTCTGGTTTGAAAAAGAGTGGCTGTCCCCAAGCTTGCAGAGCTCTCCGAGTCCATCATCAATCAAGAAGTAGATCTCGCCGTCATCAGT
>CARDEQ010000141.1:0-1219 GCA_948958005.1 uncultured Clostridia bacterium | reverse complement strand
GTGTGCGTGTGCAAGAGGATTTCTGTTTGAGGGGGAATTGACAGAACAGCAACTTCGGTATCGTCAGAACGATACACCATGCGTTTGGTTACCTCTCCGCCAGAAACATATTCACGGGGGAGAGAGGAGGGCTGGGGCTGAAAAGCTTTGTTCATGATGAAGTCTCCTTTTTACATAGAATATTTTAAGACTACCTAAATATATTATAGCACAAAAATTAATATAAATCAAATAAAAAAAGCATTAACTCATAGTATTCTGAATTAATGCTTTTTTTATATAGTTAATACTCCTTTTGGCTCATCTGAGTTTAACTCAGAATTACCCGACTTATGGTCGGGGCGACAGGATTCGAACCTGCGACCCCATGGTCCCAAACCACGTGCGCTACCAACTGCGCTACGCCCCGGGATATTAACAATTACATATTATAATACAAAAATAAAAAAAAAGCAATACTTTTTTGAATTTTTCTATTGAAATTTTTTAAAAAAACTATTATAATATATATTAATATATGTACCCGTAGTTTAGCTGGATAGAATGGCAGGCTACGAACTTGCAGATCGGGGGTTCGAATCCCTCCGGGTACACCATTGCTTAAATGGTAGTTCTCAAGCTAGTTTGAGAGCTCTTTTCTTTTTTTGAGTTTTTTTCTTTAAAAAGTATCGTTTTGCTTGTGTAGACTTATTTTCTCTTTTGTTTTTCTAATACATGAATATAATAAAAATCTATATTTTCAAATTCGGCAGGTCCAATTAATTCTATTAAAACTTATTTATCCATACCTTTTTCACTCATTAAAGCTGCAAAAGAATGCCTAAAACTATAAATTGTAATGTATTTTAGTTTATGCGTCACTATTTTTTTCTTAAAATACAATTTACCAATATTAATCAATAAAAAATCATTCTATGAAGGAATTATAAATTGAATAAAAAACTTTTGAAAATATAATAAATATTAATAACAAGAAAATTTATAATTGGCTAAATCAAAGAATATATAATCAAAGATATTATAAAATTTGCTAATAAAGAAGAAGTAAAGAAAATTAGTGGAGGAAAAAAGAAGGGCTTGGATAGTAGTAATCAAATAAAAATTTCAATCCAATGTGACAATTAAAATAAGTAATACAGTGAATATAGGTTTAAAATAGATATGTCACATGTAAATTGAAAAATAAATATTGAAAGAGAGTACCAAAAATGATATTGTT
>CARDEQ010000140.1:0-3977 GCA_948958005.1 uncultured Clostridia bacterium | reverse complement strand
ACAAGAATCAAGAGCAAGAAATATTACGATAAAAGGACTAATACCAGAATATTGTATGCTAGATCCAATATATGGAATAACAAATCCAGAAAACTTCGACCCAGATGTAACTACATATAGTATGACTATACCATATCAAATAAAAAATCTATCATTTGAAGTAGAAAAAATGCATGAATTTGAAAAAATAGAGGGAGATGGAAATTATACTTTAAATGAGGAGGAAAATGTTGTTCAAATTACAGTTACAGCAGAAGATGAAGAACACCAAACTGTATATACATACAACATAACAAGAGATGTAAAAAGTAATGCAGATTTATTGAAATTAGAAGTACTAGAGCCAGAAATTGATATAGGCTTTAGCAAAGAAAAAACTTCATATAATTTTTCTGTACCAAATAAAGTTACAAATTTAATTTTAAATGTAGTACCAGAGTCAGAAAATGCAACCTATGAAATAATAGGAAATGAAAATTTTGAAGTCCGGATACAATGAAGTAAAAGTAATTGTAACATCCGAAAACGGAAAAGAGAAAACTTACACTTTAAATGTATATAGAGAAGATTTATCAAGCTTACTACTTAGAGAACTGAGTGTGACAGACAATGTAACAAACTATGAATTATCACCAGAATTTGATAGATTAACTATGGAATACACAGTAAAAGTAGATAGCACAGTTTCAAAAGTAACAGTAAATGCAATAGCAGAAGAGGAAAAAGAAACAGTACTTATACAAGGGACAGGAGATTATAATTTACAAACAGGAAAAAATGTAGTAGAAGTAAAAGTAATTGCAACAGATGGCAGAGAAGAAACATATACAATTAATATTTATCGTGGAAAAAATAGCAATTGTAATTTAGAAAGTATTCAAGTATTTGATACAAAAAGCAATGAATATCCACTTACAACCGATTTTGAAAAAGAGAGACTTGAGTACATATCTATGTATCAAACTAATTGTGATAAAGTAAATATTATAGCAAAACCAGAAGTAAGTACAACAACAGTAAAACTTTTAGATGGAGAAGATGTAAAGGCTCGGAAGTAATTTAAAGAGAATTATGGCAATTGCAGAAGATGGAACAAGTAAAACATATATAGTAAATGTATATAAAGTAACACTTGATGATAATAATTACTTAATGAACATTAATATCGAATTCGAAGATGGATATGAGATAATACCAGAGTTTAATAAGGAGATACAAGAATACAAAGTAACTCTCCCAAGATATTATTTCTATAAAAATATAAAAATTGTAGGAGAAGCAGAAAGTACAAGAGCAACAGTTACAGGAAATGGAGTATATACTTATGGAAATAGTATAAACACAAAAAATTCAAATACTAACTATACAGATTATCCAGACAGTAAACAAATAATTCTGCAAGTTATGTCAGAAGCAGGAGAAACTAGAGACTATAAGATAATAATATCACAGGAAATAGACAATAATGCATATTTATCAAATATTGAGATTTCAAATAAAGAATATGCCTTACAATTTAATAAAGAAACCTTAGAATACGAACTAGAGGTTAAATCAAGTGTAGAACAATTAATTATTACAGGAACACCAGAAAGTATTGGTGCAAAAGTAACAGGAAATGGAAAGAAGAACTTAGATTATGGAGAAAATGAGATTATCTTAAATGTTTTATCAGAGGATGGTATTACACAAAAAGATTATGTCATAAAAATAACAAGAAAAGAAGAACCTAATATAAGCAACTACTTAATTTCAATTACAACAGATAAAGGAGAACTCATACCACAATTTGAAAAGACAAACTTATATTATGATATAGATGTTTCATATGAAGTTACAGAAATCAATATAAATGCGACAAAAGAGGATGAAAGGGCAGCTTTAGTAGGTGATGGAAAATATAAGCTAGACATAGGAGAAAATTATATTTATCTAGAGGTTACAACACAAGAAGGTGGAACAAGAACATATACCATATGTGTAAATAGAAACGAAAGCACAGAATCAAGGCTTGAGAGACTAGAAATAGGCGGAACCATTTTAAATCCAGGATTTAATAGAGACACCTATGAATATTCGGTAGTAACAAATGGAAGTGAACTTGACTTTAAAGCTTTAGAACCAGTAGACAAAAATGCTAAAGTTTTCGTATCTGGAAATTCATTTACAAAGCCAGGCGAATATAAAGTAATAATTGTAGTTACTGCACCAGACAAAAAAACAACAAGCACTTACATATTAACAGTAACTAAAAAGCAAAACAACAATAATAACTTAGCAAGCTTAGAAGTTTATGGCTATGAAATTGCACCAGAATTTGAAAAAGATACAATACTTTATACACTAACAGTTGAAAACAATGTACAAACAGTTATGGTCGGAGCAGTGCCAGAAGAAAAAACTTCGAAAGTAGAAGGAACAGGAGAAATAAATTTACAAGTAGGCTTAAATAAAGTTCAAGTAGTAGTCACAAGTGAAGCGGGAAGCAAAAGGACCTATACCATTGAAATTACTAAAAAAGCAAGTAGTGACAACTTAATTAAAGAATTAGAAATAAATAATGGAAGCTTAAATGAAGAATTTAGACCAGAACAAAACAATTACACCGTAAACCTTCCATATAGTGATACAAGCTTAGACTTAAACATTATATTAAATGATCCTTCTGGTACATATGAAGTTGTTGGAAATGAAAATTTAAAAGTGGGAGAAAACGAAGTAAAAATAATAGTTACAGCAGAAGATGGAACTAAAAATACATATACTTTAATTGTAAATAGAGCAAGAATAAATAGTGCATACTTAGAAGAATTAAAAGCAAACGGATATGAAATATCACCAGAATTTAATAAATACATTAACAAATACACATTAAAAGTAAATTATGAAACAACATCACTAAACCTAAGAATTACTCCAGAAGATGAAGCAGCAACATATACAGTTGAAGGAAATGCAGACTTTAAAGTAGGAATAAACAATGTTATAATTACAGTTGTAAGCAGTTTAGGCGATTTAACACAAGTATATGAAATAGAAGTTGAAAGACAAAAAGATGTAGACAACTACTTATTAATGCTATATACATCACATCGGAAATCTAGTTCCAAGCTTTAATAAAGAAATTTTAGAATATACAATTAATGTAGAAAATAATATAGACGAAATTGAGGTATTTGTTGAAAGTTCAAACCCAACTTGCTCTGTACAGGGAGCGGGAGTACACAAATTAACTATTGGAGAAAATAAAATTTATGTAAAAGTTGAAGCAAGTGATTTAACAGAACGTACATATATATTAAAAATAAATAGAGCAAAAAGAACAGAGAATTATTTGCTATCATTAGTTGCAACAACAGGAAGTTATACACATATGGTAGAGCCCGAATTTGACAAAGAAACCTTAGAATACACAATAAATGTTGCAAGTGATATACACTTTATAAAATTATCAGGCAGAATTTCAGACGGAGCGACAGTCTCAGGACTCACAGAATATGCAATTTATGGAAAAGAAATAACTGCAATAGTTAGTGTTACATCAGAAGCAGGAGAAACTAGAGAATATAAAATAAAGATAATAAGAGAACTTGATGCAAATAATCATTTAACAAACATTATTCCATCAAATGGAGCATTTGATACAGAATTTATGTATGAAGAACAAGAGTACTACCTAACCTTAGAAGACAATGTCACAGAATTATCATTTGAAGTTACAACAGAATCCGTATATAGTACAGTCTCAGGACATGAAAAACAGCCTGTACCAAAACGGAGAATCTATAAGAACAATAACAGTAACAGCAGAAAACGGAGATACAAGAGATTATATAATACATATCACAAGAGAAATTACAAATAATAGTTATTTAGCAAGTTTATCAGTAGATGGATATGAATTAGACAAAATCTTCCAAAAAGACGAATATCATTATATAATAAATGTTCCTTATAGCAAAAATTCATTACTTGCA
>CARDEQ010000139.1:0-3980 GCA_948958005.1 uncultured Clostridia bacterium | reverse complement strand
GTTTGACACTTGTATGACATATGAACATATAGAAAGGAAGCGAATGAATATGAATGAAGAACAATTCAATTCACTTTTTGATCAAGTGAAACAAACAAATGAAAAAATAGGAAATTTAGAAGAAAAGATGGACAAAGGCTTTGCAGAAGCGTTAGAAAGAGATAGGCAATTGGAAGAGAAGATGGACAAAGGTTTTGCAGAAGCGCTAGAAAGAGATAGACAATTAGAAGAGAAGATGGACAAAGGCTTTGCAGAAGCGCTAGAAAGAGATAGACAATTAGAAGAAAAGATGGACAAAGGCTTTGCAGAAGCGTTAGAAAGAGATAGGCAATTGGAAGAGAAGATGGATAAAGGCTTTGCGGAGGCACTGGAAAGGGACAAGCAATTGGAAGCGAAGATTGATGAAGGATTGTCAACATTAGAGGAGAAGATGGACAAAGGTTTTGCAGAGGCGCTAGAAAGGGACAAGCAATTGGAAGCAAAAATTGATAAAGGACTGTCTGAATTAGAAGAAAAGATGGATAAAGGCTTCGCAGAAGCATTAGAAAGAGATAATCAACTAGAAGCAAAAATGGACAAAGGCTTTGCAGATATAAAAGAGGAGATTAATAAGAATATGCAGAATATTCAAAGTATGATTGAAAATGATATAAGCATTGTAAATGATAAAGTTAATTTGGTATTTGAATTTGCAAAGAGCTCACGAAAATGGCGTAAATATATGAAAAAGTGTATTCAAAAATAGATTGCTTCATAAAGTATTATTTCATGCAAATTTCTTTGCAAATGGATAGAAAAATAGATATCTTATAAATGAACACAAAATGCGAGTGTTTATTTATAAGGTATCTATTTCAATTTTTAAAATTTTTGGAAGGACCTATGGCATTTTTTCGGGTAAACCTATTGACATAAGCTGAAAAAGTATATATAATAATTGAATAAGATTTTAAGGAAGGACTGAATTTTAAAATTATGAGTATAAAAATTGAAAAAACAGAAAATGCAAATGAATTGAAACTAAGCTTTGAAATAGAGGCAGAAAAATTTGATAATGCAATTAAAAAGGTATATGAACAAAGTGCTAAGTACTTTAATATACCAGGCTTTAGAAAAGGAAAAGCCCCTATGGCAATAGTTGAAAAAACTTATGGGCCATCTATTTTTTATGAAGATGCCTTCAATGAAGTAGTGCCAGAAGTATATGAAAAAGAACTAAAGGAAAATAATATAGAAGCAGTTAGCAGACCAGATTTAGATATCGAGCAAATGGAAAAAGGAAAAAATTTAAAATTTACAGCAATTGTTCAAACTAAGCCAGAGGTGACTTTAGGAAAATATAAAGGTATACAAATTAAAAAGATAGAGTATAATGTATCTGACGAAGATATTGAGCATGAATTAGGACATATGGCAGAAAGGAATTCTAGAATAGTTGCAGTGGAGGATAGACCAGTAGAAAAAGGTGATATTACTGTAATTGATTTTGAGGGCTCTGTTGATGGTGTTAAATTCGAAGGCGGAAAGGCTGACGGACATGAATTAGAAATAGGTAGCAACACATTTATCCCTGGATTTGAAGACCAAATTATTGGTATGAAGATTGATGAAGAGAAAGATGTAAAAGTAAAATTCCCAGATGATTATTTTTCAGAGGATTTGAAGGGAAAAGATGCAGTTTTTAAAGTAAAGCTACATGAAATCAAAAAGAAGGAATTACCAGAAATAGATGATGATTTTGCAAAAGATGCAAGTGAATTTGAAACTTTGGCAGAATTAAAAAATAGTATAAAAGAGAAATTAGAAGAAGATAACAAATCAAGAGCAAAGTATGAGACGGAAGAAGAAGCAATAAAGACAGTTTGTGAGGATGTTACTTTAGATATTCCATCAGGAATGATTGAAACAGAGCTTGATAACATGACTAAAGAAGTAGAAACAAGATTAAGTTATCAAGGAATGAACATGGATATGTACCTAAATATGATAGGAAAAACTATGGAGGATTTCAGAAAAGAGGGGGAAGACCAAGCAAAAACAGCTATAAAGACAAGACTTGTTTTAGAACAAATCATTAAAGAGGAGAAAATCGAGCCAAAACAAGAGAAAATAGCTGAAAAATTGGAGGAAATGGCAAAGGCTTATGGAAAAACAGCAGAGGAACTAAAGGAAAATGAAAACTTTATGGAATACATAACAAAGACTTTAGCTCAAGAGGAAGTTATTGACTTCTTAGTTCAAAATGCAAAAATAAAATAAAATCATAGGAGGAAACAAATGGTAAGTAATACTTTAATACCTTATGTTATAGAGCAAACAAACAAGGGAGAAAGGTCATTTGATATATTTTCAAGATTATTAAAGGACAGAATAATATTTCTAGGAGAACAAGTAGATGCAGCATCAGCAGGAGTTGTCGTTGCACAGCTTTTATTCTTAGAATCGGAGGATCCAGATAAGGAGATATCACTTTATATCAACAGCCCAGGAGGATCTATAACAGATGGAATGGCAATCTATGATACAATGAATTATATAAAATGTCCAGTTTCTACAATATGTGTAGGACTGGCAGCTAGTATGGGCTCTGTTCTACTTGCAGCAGGAGAAAAAGGTAAAAGATTTGCAACACCTAATTCAGAAATACTAATACATCAACCTTTAATCTCAGGAGGACTTTCAGGTCAAACTACTGAAATAAAAATACATGCAGACCACATGGTACGTACAAGAGAAAAATTGAATAGAATTTTAAGCGAGAAAACAGGTAAACCATTAGAAACTATCAATCACGATACAGAAAGAGACAACTATATGACAGCCCAAGAGGCACTAGAGTATGGACTGATTGATGGAATATTAGATAAGAGAAATTAATTTGGTATTTAAGAATTAGATATTAGAAAAACTCTAATATCTAATTTTCATAACCTCGTTTAAGGTTTAGGAGGAAAAGTTAAGAGATGGCAAAGAATAATAATGATAAGAATGTTAAATGTTCTTTTTGTGGAAAGGCACAAGAAAATGTTAAGAGAATTGTTGCAGGACCAGGTGTGTATATATGTGATGAATGCATTGGCGTTTGCAAAAACATTGTAGAAGAAGATATTATGGATGATGACGATTTAAGTTACACATTAGGAGAAGTAGAGGAGCTTCCAAATCCTGCACAGATTAAAAGTATATTAGACGAATATGTTATAGGTCAAGAGATAGCAAAGAAGACTCTGTCTGTTGCAGTATATAATCATTATAAAAGGATAAATAATGAGGAGGAAGCACATGATGTTGATATACAAAAAAGTAATGTACTATTGTTAGGACCTACTGGATGTGGTAAGACTCTTCTTGCACAAACACTTGCAAAAATATTGAATGTTCCCTTCTCTATTGCAGATGCAACAACACTTACAGAAGCTGGATATGTAGGAGAGGATGTTGAAAATATTTTGCTTAAATTAATACAAGCGGCAGATTATGATATAGAGCTTGCAGAAAGAGGAATTGTTTATATAGATGAAATAGACAAAATCACAAGAAAGTCTGAAAATCCTTCAATTACAAGAGATGTAAGTGGAGAAGGAGTACAGCAGGCTTTACTAAAGATAATTGAAGGAACAACGGCATCAGTTCCACCTCAAGGAGGAAGAAAGCATCCACATCAAGAGTTATTGCAAATTGATACCTCAAATATACTTTTCATTTGTGGAGGAGCATTTGAAGGATTAGATAAGATTATAAATGAGAGAGTTGGTAAAAAAGGAATTGGTTTTTCAGCAAAGATAGAGAGCAAAAAGGAAATAGACAAATACAAAGTTTATGAAGAATTGCTGCCGCAGGATTTACTTAAATTCGGACTAATTCCTGAGTTTGTAGGAAGGCTTCCAATTGTTACAACCCTTAGAGAATTAGATAAAGAGGCTTTAATACAAATCTTAACAGAACCGAAAAATGCTTTGGTAAAACAGTATAGAAAGTTA
>CARDEQ010000138.1:0-4065 GCA_948958005.1 uncultured Clostridia bacterium | reverse complement strand
CCACCAGTTGATATATGTGTTATTTTATCTGCAACTCCTGCCTTTTCTATTGCAGATGATGAATCTCCTCCACCAATTATTGTTATTGCTGTACTGTCTGATAAAACTTTTGCAATTTCATTTGTTCCGAACTGCAAATTTATCAAATTCAAATACTCCAAGAGGTCCATTCCACATAATTGTTTTTGCATTTTTTAGAACTTCTGTATATTTTTTAATAGTTTCGGGTCCGATATCCATTCCTTCCCAGCCATCCTCTATCTCATTTGATGAAGCATATTTGCTTTCTGGATTTGGTGCATATTCTTTTGCAATATGAATATCAATAGGAAGTAGTAGATTTACATTTTTTTCTTGTGCTTTTTTCATAATGTCTTTTGCTAAATCAATTTTATCTTCCTCACATATTGAATTTCCAATATTCCTTCCCATAGCTTTAAAAAATGTATATGCCATTCCTCCTCCAATTATCAGTGTATCAACCTTTTCTAATAAGTTGTTTATAACTGAAATTTTATCTGAGACTTTTTTTCCTCCAATTATTGAAACAAAAGGTCTTTCTGGATTATTTAAAGCTTCTCCTAAGAATTTTATTTCCTTTTCTATTAAAAATCCTGACACTGCTGGTAAGAACTCTGCCACACCCGCTGTTGAGCCATGTGCTCTGTGTGCAGTTCCGAAGGCATCATTTACATAGATTTCTGCTAAAGATGCAAGCTCCTTTGAAAATTCCTTGTCATTTTCTTCTTCTCTTTTGTCAAATCTAACATTTTCAAGGAGTACTACCTCTCCTTCTTTCATATTAGTTGTTAAAGCTTTTGCGCTGTCACCAATAATGTCTTGTGCAAGCTTCACCTCGATGCCTAATTGTTTTGATAATTCTTTTTGTACAGGAGTAAGTGAAAACTCCTTTTTAACTTCTCCCTTTGGTCTACCAAGGTGAGAGCATAATATAACCTTTGCCTTACTCTCAATTAAATATTTTATTGTTGGAAGTGCTCCTACTATTCTCCTTGTATCTGTAATATTTCCATTTTCGTCTTGTGGCACATTAAAATCACATCTAACCAATACTTTTTTTCCTGCCACATCAATATCTCTAATTGTTTTTTTCATAGCTTTAGCCACCTTTCTAAAGATTTATTTGTTTGAAATGTATATTGCTAAGTCTACTAATTTATTAGAATATCCCCATTCGTTGTCATACCAAGCAACTAATTTTACAAAGGAATCTGTTAAGGCAATTCCTGCTTTTGCATCAAATATTGATGTATGTTCATCATGTATAAAATCTGAAGATACTACTAAATCATCTACATATTCTAGTACACCCTTCATCTCATTTTCTGATGCTTTTTTTACAGCTGCGCATATTTCTTCATATGTTGCTGGTTTTTCTAAGTTACATGTTAAATCTACTACTGAAACGTCTATTGTAGGCACTCTAAATGCCATACCTGTAAGTTTTCCATCTAATGCTGGAATTACTTTTCCAACTGCCTTTGCTGCTCCTGTTGAAGATGGAATTATATTGCTTGATGCTGCTCTTCCACCTCTCCTGTCCTTCTTTGAAGCTCCGTCAACTGTCTTTTGTGTTGCTGTAATTGAATGAACTGTTGTCATTAATCCATCTTTTATACCAAAGTTATCATTTATGACTTTTGCAAGTGGTGCTAAGCAGTTTGTTGTGCAAGATGCATTTGATATAATATTCATACTTGGGTCGTAAGTTTCATTATTTACCCCCATAACAAACATTGGAGCATCTTTTGATGGTGCACTTATTATTACTTTTTTGGCTCCTGCTTCTATATGAGCGTTTGCTTTTTCTATTGTTGTGAATACCCCTGAACATTCAAGTACATAGTCTATTCCATCTTTTCCCCATGGAATATTCTTTGGCTCCATTTCATTATATACTTTTATCTCTTTTCCGTTTATTATAAGCTTGCCTTCTTCTCCTCTTACTTCCCCATCAAACCTTCCATGTACTGTGTCATATTTTAGCATGTATGCCATATAGTCTGAGGTTATGAATGGATCATTTATAGCTACTACCTCTACCTCTTTCTTTGTTAGCGCTGCTTGGAAGGTTAATTTCCCTATTCTTCCAAAGCCATTAATTCCTATTTTTACTGACATAAAAATTCCTCCTTATCTTTTTTGCGGTTTGCCTCTTTTTTAGCAAGCCGTAAATGTTCTTTCTTATCGTTATTATTTTATATCAAAGTTTCTTACATTGCAAGTGTTTTTTGATTTTAAGATAATAAAAATTGAGCATACTAAAACAATAACTTCGTTTTAGTATGCCCAACTGTTGCCGGCATTATTTATTTTCTTTTAAATTTTTCCTCAATTAGAATTTTATTTCTTGAAATAAGAAATTTTTTACTCCTTGCCATGTTATTTCTTGGTGTAAAAATGCGTTAATTTCATCTTCTACTTTTTGTTGATATGGTGTTAATTCTACCTTTATATCTTGAAATAAAAATGCTTTAAATTTACTCCAAAAATTTACTTTTGTAGGTAATTGATTTTGATTTTCTTCCATGACTGCTTCCTCCTTTGTAAATCTACTTAGTTTTTCTTCTTTATTTATACTATATTTTGGAAAATTTTGCAATATTTTATACAAATTTTCTATATTAAGTTTATGTTACAATTTCATTACATTTTTGTTACATATTATATTATTACATCTCGTTTTAAATTATTTTTCTTTAGTTCTCCTGTTCCTATAAATTCATCTTTATCATTATAAATTTTGTAAATTCCCTCAGTTTCTTCTTTTTTCAGCTTTACTCCATTAAAAAATTGTTGCAATTCTTTTTCATTTAATATAATACTAGGATAATCTTTAAATATATTTTCAATTGTTATTAATTCTTCCTCTACTTGGCTTACGGTCAAGTTGTCTAAGTCACTTAATTTAATTGCATTCATCAGTTCAAATCTTCCGTACCTTCACTCTTTTTAACTGGCTCATTATACCGTATTTCTCCGCAAAGCTTCTGCTATATCTCTACATAGTGACCTTATATATGTACCCTTTGATGTATGTACAGTTATGTTTATTGTTTTGTTGTTTATATCTATTTTATTTAGCTCTAAGCTGTAAATTTCTATTTCTCTTGGCTTTACTTCAATCTCTTTACCCTCTCTTGCATATTCATATAGCTTTTTTCCGATTTACCTTTATTGCAGAATATTTAGGTGGCATTTGGCTTTGCTTCCCTATAAAAGTTCTTAGAGCTTTTTCTACTCTATCTTCAGATAAATTTTTAATATCAACTCTTTTTTCTTCTATAATTTTTCCTTCTTTGTCCTCTGTATCTGTCTTTACTCCCAAAGTTATCTCTGCTTCATATATCTTATCATGCTCTATTAGGTATTTAGAAATTTTTGTTCCTTTTCCGAATAAGCAAAGGAAGGACACCCGTTGCTAGTGGATCTAGCGTGCCTGTGTGCCCTACCTTTTCATTTAATTTCTTTTTTACTTTATATACAACATCATGTGAAGTACAATTTTTTGGTTTTTCTACAATTAAAATTCCATCCAATTCCTACTTACTCCTTTTATTTTAAGAAGCTTTTTACTCTTTCTATAATTTTTTCCTTTGTTTGTTCTAGTGGGAAATGGATTGTACAACCTGCTGCTCTGATATGCCCTCCTCCACTAAAAATAGAGCAAACATCTGCTACATTTACATATTCGCTTGAACGAAGTGAGGCTTTAAATCCATCCTCAATTTCTCTTAGGAAAATTGATACTTCTACATTTTCTATATCTCTTCCTATTTCTACTAAGCCTTCATGGTCTCCTGGTGCCACTTGATGCTTTTCTTCGTCTTCTTTAGTTATATATGTAAATGCAATTTTTCCGTCTTCAAAAAACTCCATTCTATTCATAATTGTTTTACATAATTCAAAGTTTGCCTTTGTTTTAGCTTGAAGCGTTTTTTTACAAACCTCAGATACATTTACCCCTAATCTAAGAAGCTCTGCCACCATTTCAAAAGTTCCAGCTGTTACGCCTTCATATCTGAAGCCTCCTGTGTCTGTAAC
>CARDEQ010000137.1:0-4078 GCA_948958005.1 uncultured Clostridia bacterium | reverse complement strand
CTCTTTCAATATTTATTTTTCAATTTACATGTGACATATCTATTTTAAACCTATACATTTAATTTGCCATATTATATTTCCATAATCTCACTGTAATTTTCTTGTTTTATTACTCCACTGCATTATTATTTTCTTCTAATTTATCAATTTTCCCTTTGTCTAATACTTTTCCTTCGTCTAATTTATTATCATTTATGTATTGATAATTTAACGAATTTTCCTTACTAACAACAGATTTTCCTAGTTCTTTTTCCATATCTTCTCTTGCAACTTTTGCTACATGTCCACCTTTTTTAGCAATTTCTTTATTTTCTTTTAATCCATACGGTTTATGTTCTTTTGCAAGTTCTCTTGTTGCAATTTCTCCTAAATTAGCTAAAGCAACTTCAACATCTGTCATATTATCTCTTAATGATTCTTTTCTAATGTTTTTATAATTTTTATATTCACTTGCTTTCATTCCAGACCATTCTTGATATATTTCATTAGTTAGTATTGCATATTCATAATTTTTTGTTACTCCACTTTCTTTCCATACATCTGTTAATTTTTTTCTATCCAAAATTCCTTTTAACCTTGCTTCAATCCATTTATCTGAATATCCTCTACTTCTGTAATAATCAATCGCTCTACTCATTGCAATTTCTGGATCAAATATTTCGTCTATTCTTTCTTTTCCCATTTGAGCAAGCCATAGTTTAAATGGCTCTGCATTTTGACTTGGTACAGACTCTATCAATCTTAAAATTCCTTTTGTATCTAATGTGTCAGTAGTTCTTAATTTTCCATCAATTGCTTTCATTTTCAACTGTACACATTTTGTGGACAGTTCACTTTTTTCTTCTTCAGTCATTCTTTTTTTTAACATATTCCAATAATTTCTAGGATTATTACTATCTGTTAAATCACTAATAACATCAATAACACTAAAGTAATATTCTTCTTTGTCGGTATCCCAAACACTTCTTATTTCTTTTCCTTCAAAAAGATTTGAAATAGTTTCTAATTTGCTATCTTCATTTTTCATTCGCATCATTCCTTGCACAATTTTCATTGTATTAATTATACTCAAAATAGTAATTATCGTCAAGTATTTTTACGAAAATTTGTTTTTGTTCTTTAAAATTAAAAATGAAAGTAGACATTCTACCTTCATTTTATATACTGCTTATTATTTTTTCTCTACTACTTTTTTATCATTCCTTTGCTCTGCTCTATTATTGCTTTCTGGATTTGCGAAACTCAAGTACCAGCTAAAACCATTTCTGTTTTCTTCTATTTCTTTTTGTCTTTTTTGCAATTCTTCAAATGTTTGTGGCGGTGCTACAATTAGTGGATTTCCGAGGTGTCCAGTTTGCAGGTGTCGACATTCCTGTTTTGTCTGCTGTTTGTAAAGCTTCTACTGCTCTTAATATCTCTGGAATACATCTTCCTACATTCATTGGATATATTAGTATTGTACGTACTACTCCTTTATCATCTATAATGAATACATTTCTTACTGTAACATTTGGATTTACTTCATTTGATATCATTCCATATCTTCTTGCAATAGTTCCGTTTAAATCTGCTATTATTGGAAATGGAACGACTATTCCTGTTTTTTGATATATGCTATCTAGCCACGCTAAGTGCGACGGATTACTATCCACACTTAGCCCTATTAAACATGAATTTAGTTTTTCAAAATATGTATTTGCTTTTGCAAAAGCGATTATTTCTGTGGTGCATACTGGGGTAAAATCTCCGTGGATGAGAAAAAAGTACAATCCATTTACCTTTATAATCTTTTAAATTAATTTTCCCCTTAGTCGACATTGCATCTATTTCAGGTGCAAGTTCACCGTAATTTTACATTGCCATTCATCATAATTTCATAATTCATATATAACCTCCAAACTATTTTGAAGGAATAAACAAAAGAGCTTCCTTCATATCTTTTGCTAACATTATATGAAGAAAACCCATAATTTGTGTCTTTTTATTATATAAAATACATAAAAGTAGTCAATTTTTCCCTTGACTACTTTTACTATTTTATTAATTTACATATTCATTCAATGGCTTTATTCTATAATTTAGTTCGCCAAACTGTTCTGTTGTTAAATATCCGTGGTCTTGCGTTTATTACATCTGGTATCCTATTTACTACACTTGCACATGTTAATTCTACTGTTGCAGGTCTTGCTACTACTATGCTTGTATTCGGTTCTCCTTCAATTGACCACTCGTTTTTGTCATAGTCTTCTTTTGAATATACTTTTCCAATGCATTCACTTTCAATTACTATTCCCTCTTTAGTATTTGTTGTAACTACTGCACTCATTCCTGTTGCATCTCCTGCTTTTACTGTTGTCCCTAAAGTTGATGATTCTATATCTTCTTTGTAAACCTGAGGTACACATTTTTGTGTTTGTGATGTAACTGTTAGTCCTAGTTTTGAACAAAGCCATCCATTTACATTCCACATATATGATGGTGCATATTCTCCTGAATTTATAATCTTTTGTCTTTCTTCATCACTTATTTTGTCTAAAGATGCAATTTCTTTATCAAAAGTTTCTAAATCAAGACCTGCACCATGTGCTCTAGCTAGTGCTATTCCATAGTCCTCTACATTATAGCTTGAGCTTCCTTTGATTTTCTTTATTGTTTGAGTTGAACCAGCTATACTAGAAATTAATTGTCCCCAATATATATCTTGATATCCACTTCCTGTTATTGTACAGCCTGTCTTTTTTGCAAGCTCATCTATTTGCTTTGTGAGAACTGGGTTTGAGTTCCATGGGTAAAATGCTTCTTCACATGTTGAAATAGCATTTATACCAAGCTTTGCACATAACATAAATGCATCTTTTATATCACTAAGTAGGCTCATTGTTGTTACTATTGCTATATCTGGTTTTACCTCTTGCAGCATTTTTTCCGCATTTTCTAAAGCTGTAACTGTAACACCTTTATTCTCTATTCCCATTACTTCTCCGATATCTTTTCCAATAATATCAGGATTTACATCAATTGCACCTACTACTTCTCCTCCCTTTTCAAATACGTAACGCATTGTATATACTGCCATTTTTCCTGTACCAAATTGTACAACCTTTACTTTTCTATCCATAGTATTTTTCTCTCCTTTTCTTATGAATTTATATAAATTATACACTAACTGAGTTAAATTATGCAAGGGGTTATTTCATTACTTATTTTACAGATTTCAAACTATATTTTTATGTCTACTTTTTCTCTTTTACTAAATATATAAGCAATAATTCCAGCTAAAGCAAAAGTTATTGCATATGTTATAATTATCATTTTCCAATTTCCTTCTACTAAACTACTTCCAGCAATGGTTGACGAAATTATTGAAGGAAATCTTGCAAATGTTGAAATTAGCAAAAATTTTGCTGGTTTTATTGGTAAAAGTCCTGCAAGATACACAAACAAGTCCTTTGGAGTTCCTGGTATAAAGAATAATATAAATAGTATTGTGTATATTCTTTTTGGATTAGAAAATAGCTTCGAATTTTCTAGTTTTTCTATTTTCTCTTTTGAAACAAAACTATATAAAAATCCCCTTCCAAATTTTCTAACAGCAAAAAATATCGCACAGCTACTTATAAAAGCCCCTGCAAATATAACTAGCATTCCACCAATTGCTCCGATATGACATTCCTGCTAAAATCTCTACTGGTTCTCCGAGGCAGAATTGGCAGAAATATTTGAACCACCATAAGTCCAATTATTGCAAAAATCCCTTTACTACCAAGTCCTTCCATATCTTGCTTAAAATTCATTCTTCCCTCTTCTGTTGAAATGCTTTTGAATATTGGAAATAATTGTATAGTCAAAAATATCATTATAAATATAAATACAATAAGCATTACTAATTTTATTATATTTGTTTTATCTTTTTTCATATTCTCATTCCTCTATTTCTATTTTACACATCTTTCTTCTCAATTATATCTATTATAACACAAAAAACTTAAGAAAAAATAGAAGCCTTCTTAATATTTTATTAAATAATAGTTTTCATAATATAGGTTTAAAATAGATATGTCACATGTAAATTGAAAAA
>CARDEQ010000136.1:0-4083 GCA_948958005.1 uncultured Clostridia bacterium | reverse complement strand
CTTAAGACTTTATCATACGCCTCAACTAGCTTACTAAAATCTTCCTCTGTTGGAACATAAACCACTTCTTTGACAATTGGTTCCTGTTCCTCCCAAATCCTTCCATTCTTATCCTGAAATTCTAATGGCTTTTTCATGATATTTATGGAGAGCCAAATTAGTATGCCTACTGCAAAAATGAGAAATAGTGCGCTTAGTATTGCCTTTCTTTTACTCATTCTACCCCACTTTCTTTAAGTATACATGTGTAATTGCTACCAATTGCCCTTTGGCAATTCATTATATTGTACCATTTATGTAATCTTGTGTCAACTTTTATCTACATTTTTTGCCACTTTTGAAAATTGTGAAGCATATTATAATTCATTAAATTTTCACTGTAATACCAATTGACAAAAGTTTTTCAATATGATAAAATGCAAACAATAGTTTAGTATGTAAAAATCTTTGAAAAATTTTTTATAAATAATAGAAGTTTATTAAAATAGTTCATTGGAGGAGTATATGTTTAAAATACATTCAGAATATAAGCCTACCCGGCGACCAGCCAAAAGCAATTGAAGCTTTAGCTAAAGGTATAAACGATGGAAAGAAATTCCAGACACTTCTTGGTGTTACAGGCTCACGGAAAAACGTTTACTATGGCAAATATAATTGAAAAAGTCCAAAAACCAACAATAGTTTTAGCACATAATAAGACTCTAGCTCGGACAACTGTACTCTGAATTCAAAGAGTTTTTCCCTGAAAATAGTGTTGAATATTTTGTATCATATTATGATTATTATCAGCCTGAAAGCTATGTTGCTTCTACTGACACTTACATTGAAAAAGATGCATCTATTAATGATGAAATAGATAAGCTTAGGCATTCAGCTACTGCTAGTCTTTTTGAAAGAAAAGATGTTATTATTGTTGCGTCTGTTTCGTGTATATATGGACTTCGGAGATCCTATTGATTATGAAAATATGATTGTCTCTCTAAGACCACGGAGCTACTAAATCCAGAGACGAAATCTTAAAAAAACTAATCAATATGCAATATACTAGAAATGAAATAGACTTTAAGAGAGGGACATTTAGAGCCAAAGGTGATACACTAGAAATATATCCATCAGATCAAAATGAAAAAGCAATAAGAGTTGAATTTTGGGGAGATGAAATTGAAAAAGTTGCAGAAATAAATCCACTTACAGGTAAAAGTATTGGTCTTAGGCAGCATGTTATGATATTTCCTAATTCTCACTATGTCACCCAAAACGACAAGATGGAAAGAGCACTTAGCACAATTGAAGAAGAATTACAAGAGAGAATAAAATATTTTAAAGACAACAACAAATTAATAGAAGCCCAAAGAATTGAAGAAAGAACCAACTTTGATTTAGAAATGCTTAAAGAAACTGGATTTTGCCAAGGAATAGAAAATTACTCAAGACACATAAGTGGAAGATTACCACGGTAGCGCTCCATTTACTCTTTTAGACTATCTTCCAAAAGATTTCTTACTTTTTATAGACGAATCACATGCAACTATTCCTCAAGTTAGAGCTATGTATAATGGAGATAGAGCAAGAAAAGAAAGTCTTATAAATTATGGTTTTAGACTTCCTTCTGCATTAGACAATAGACCTTTGAAATTCGAAGAATTTGAGAGAAAAATAAATCAATGTGTATTTGTAAGTGCAACCCCTGCTGATTATGAAAATGAAAATTCTAAAGAAAACGTAGTAGAACAAATTATAAGACCAACTGGTCTTTTAGACCCTAAAATAACTGTAAAGCCTGTTACTAACCAAGTTGACGATTTAATAGGAGAAATTAGAAAAAGAACTGATAAAAGTGAAAGAATTTTAGTTACTACCTTGACTAAAAAAATGGCAGAGGATTTAACAGCTTATTTAAATAGTCTTGATATAAAAGTTAGATACCTACATTCAGAAATCAAAGCACTTGAAAGAATGGAAATAATAAGAGATTTGAGAATTGGAAAATTTGATGTTTTAGTTCGGAATAAATCTTTTAAGAGAAGGACTTGATATACCAGAAGTTTCACTCGTAGCAATACTTGACGCTGATAAAGAAGGCTTCCTTCGTTCAGAAAGATCTCTAATTCAAACTATTCGGACGTGCTGCGAGAAATACTGATGGTGAAGTAATTATGTATGCAGACGAGCTTACAGAAAGCATGGAAAAGGCTATATCAGAAACTAACAGAAGAAGGAGCTTACAAGAAGAATATAACAGACTACATGGAATTACTCCTCAAACTATTAAAAAGAGCGTTCGTGACACAATTAAAGCTACTATTGTTGAAGATATACAAAATGAATATGATATTGGTGAGAATGAAGATATCAAGGATGTAATAGATAAGCTTACAAGTGAAATGTTAAATCATGCACAAAATCTTAATTTTGAAAAAGCTGCTGAATTAAGAGATAAGATTAAAGAGCTTGAGGGATTATTATAATAATAAAATATATAAAGCAAATTAGAAGGAATGAATACTATATTTGTATAGATTTCATTCCTTCTAATTTTACCTTAATCTATAACATATTCAATAATTCAGCCATAGATTTTTCACTTATTAGTGATGGCGATATATCAAAAATCGTCTTTGCACCTTTTTCTCCATTTTTGCTCATTTTGTATGCAGCCCTTGCATATGCTACTAATATTGAACCTGTAAATTCTGGATTTGAATCTAATTTCACTGAATATTCTACTACATGCTTATGATTTTCTCCTGTCTTCCCTATATGGATTACATTGCCTCCATGTGGCATTTCACTATGATTTTTTCTCAATTCCTCTTGGCTTATAAAATGTACTGTCGTCTCATAGTCTGAAAAGTATTTTGGCATTGTTTTTATTTCCTGCTCTATTTTATTTAAGTCAACTCCATCTTCTGCTACAACAAAGCATTCTCTTAAATGTTTTTCTCTTATTGATAATTCTGGATTTTCTCCACTTCTCACTCTTTCCATAGCACTCTCTATTGGAATTGTATATTGTCTCGCATCCTTTACCCCTTCTATTCTACGTATCGCATCAGAATGCCCTTGGCTTACACCTTTTCCCCAAAATGTGTATGTATTTCCTTTTGGAAGAATTGCATCAGCATACACTCTATTAACTGAAAACATTCCTGGATCCCACCCGAACAGAAATCACGGAAACATGATTACTTGCCACAGCTTCTCTATTTACATTTTCGAAAAATTTAGGAATATCAGCATGAGTATCAAAGCTATCAACAGTATTAAAAAACCTCGAAAACATAGGGACTTGCACAGGTAAATCCTTAGCAGAGCCGCCACACATAATTACGACATCTAGCTTATCTCTCCAAGCTTCTAATTCTTCAATAGAGCAAGCCTTAACCTTCGACTCATTTTCAATCTCCTTAGGAGCCCTCCTAGAAAAAATGACTTCAAGCCTCATGTCACTAGACTTATCAATAGCTTTTTGAACCCCTCTGCCAAGATTTCCATATCCACAAATTCCTACATGTATTACATTATCCATAAAAAGGACCTCCTAATAAAATTATATTTGTTTTGTCACTAAATTATATTAATCTCCTTATTGCCTTGAATAGCCTCACCAATTTCAAAAGCAGTCTCACCTGCAGCCTCTAATATACTAAGTACTCTGCTTACATCATTAGGAGAAACTATCATAGCCATACCAATACCCATATTAAATGTATTATACATATCTCTTTCTGGAATGCCTCCTCTATTTTGAATAAGCCTAAATATAGCAGGCACCTCATAAGAAGATTTATATATATTCAAAGCAACCTTCTCATTTAACATTCTTGGCAAATTCTCATAAAAGCCTCCTCCTGTTACATGAGATAATCCCTTAACTTCGATTTCCTCTAAAACCTTAAGAACAGGTTTCACATAAAGCTTTGTAGGCTCTAGCAAAGCTTCTCCCAAAGTTTTACCTATCTCTTCATAATATTCCTTCAAATTTTCTTTATTCACATCAAATACTTTTCTAACTAAAGAAAATCCATTAGAATGCACTCCTGAAGAAGCTATACCTATAACCTTATCCCCTACCTTTATATT
>CARDEQ010000135.1:0-4089 GCA_948958005.1 uncultured Clostridia bacterium | reverse complement strand
GCAAAATATATAAATTATATCAACAAGCATTAAATGGAGAAATTAAGGAAATCAAGAAAGAAATTTTCTTTGAAGATGAGAATTTGACAGCTTTTGTTGAAGGAGATAGAGCTTATATAAAATTCATAATGAGACCACAAAGGCAATTAATTGTAGCATTAAAAAGTAGAAAATGGTGGTGGAATAGTTACAAAAAAGCTTGGAGTACATATTTAGAGAAGCTAGATAGAGAATGGGTTTCAAGCATTAGTGAAAGATATGTAAAGTATGTATAAAAACGATGGAGGAAATAAAATATGGAATATAAAAAATTTAATTATAAAAATTATAAAAATTGTTGGTTTAATGTTGGAACATATGTAGGTATGTTTGGGCCAATGTTTATAGAAATAGAAAATGAAAAGGAAGGAGCAATATGCGTAGCGACTGTCAATATGCCAGGATATTGCTATGATGATTGTGAAACTACTATAAAAAATTATTCTGAAAATAGTGGAATTACAGAATTCCTACAAAAAATGGGAATTATAAAGGAAATTTATACTCGTACAAGATGCAATCCTATGGCAGGACCAAGTGAAACAATAGATTTTTGCCTAATTAATGTGGGAAAACTTAAGGAATACAGCAGAAATTTTGATTATAAGTCTTAAAATTTAATTGAAAAGAAAGAGAGAAATAATATGGATGGAATACAGAGATTAGAGAAAATGCTAGAAGGACAAAAAGATAAAGCGTTAATAAAAACTGTTAATTATCTAATGTTGCAGAAGGAAATGGAGCAAGATTTCTTAAAAGAAGAAAAAAACTTAAAGGATATGGCTGAATATATAAGAGGAAAAGCAATGAAAGATGCAACTCATGGATGGAATTGGCTAGATGATGAGGAAGTCTTTGAATGGGCAAAAGATTATTTTAGAAAATCTGATGAAGAGTTAGGAATTAAGAAGGATAAGACAGAAAAAAGCAAACATATTGAAGACCAAAAAGTTCAAATTGAAGAAGATGAATTTGGATCAATATTTGGCACACAAGAGACAGTAGTAGAAAAGAAGAAAAATGAAATTGAGCAAATATCATTGTTTGGTATGTAGGAGGTTGAAGATGTATATAAGAAAAGAAATACGAGAGTTCCTTAATAAAATGCCTAAAGAAATGAAGCTACCTAAACATTGGAGAAAATTTGTAAATAAAAATGATAAAGAATATAATTTGATAATAAAACATGGCTCAGAGTATGAGTGTACTAATTGTGGCAAATATTTTTATAGTGAACAAGTACCAGGACATGGACGTTGGGAAATATGCCCTTTTTGTGGAGGTCAATATTATGTAAGAGCCAATAATACCAAAAAGCACTTTTTCTTATACGATTTAGCAGTTGTCGATAATATAGACAATAAATTAATATTACGATATTTTGAAGTAATGAGAATTTATAATCATAAGATAAGAAGATTTACTGATAGTGTAGCAGAATATGCTAGAATAGTACCAGAACTTGGAATAGAACTTGTAAATGATAGATTTGTTAAATATATGGCAATGGAAAGAGTGTACCATACTAGCAAAATAAAAAAATGGAGAGTATTTTCTGGAATGTATGGATTAGGTCAATATTACAAATCCGTTTATTTAGAAAATATAAGTGAAAAAGTAAAAGGAACACAGTATGAATATTCGCAACTAAAAGAAGCAATAGAGTATAAACAAAATAAACCAAAGGAAAAAGTTAAAGACATATTTAGACATGAGGATAAAGTCCTAGAAATACTAAAAAAAGCTAAAGTTCCAAGTTTTGAATTACTAATGAAAGCCGGCTTATATGAATTAGCATTAGATAATCCAAAACAATTTAATATAAAAGGAAATTTTGAAAAAAGATTTGGCATAGGAAAAGAATATTATAGTTTTATGAAAAAACATAATATTACAACAAACGAGTTAAACATACTAATAGAGATAAAGAGAAAAAATATAAAAATAATAAGAGGTATATTACAAATGGGAAATATAGCAGATATTGAAAAAGCATCTAAATATGTAAAACTAGATAAATTATTAGAATATTCTAAGAAATACAAAAATTTTTCAATTTCATCTTATTTAGATTATATAGAAAACTTAGAAAACTTAGAAATTCCAATTAAAGGTAAGAAGGTATTATTTCCAGAAGATTTTTGGGAAGCCCATGACGAAATTATGGATAGAATTGAGATGCTGAATGATAAAGGTACGAATAATAAAATAAAGAAGAGATACAAGCAGTTATCTAAAAATACATATAGTAATAATATATTCTTTATAAAACCAGCTGGAACTTTAGGAGAAATAAAAAGCGAAGCAGAACAACAAAAAAACTGTGTATACAGAAATTACAGTGCAAAATATGCAAATGGAGAAACTGATATATATTTTCTTAGAAAAATAAAAAATCCTAGAGAATCATTGGTAACGATAGAAGTAAGAGAAAATAAAGTAAGACAGAAAGAAACAAAAAATCGTGGAATCCCAACAAAGCAACAGAATGAGTTTATAAAAAAATGGGAAAATACAGTATTAAAAGCAGCATAGAATCAAAAGAAAAATAGAGAAATTTTATTAGAAACCCCTATTTTTTGAAAAAATGGAAAAAGCAAAAATGGTGTCAAACGATGTATTTATATGCGTTTGACATCATTTTTTTAAAATTTTTTTTTGAAGTTGCAAAAATGATAAATATGATATTACAATATATTCATAAATAAAAAATGGAGGTATAAGATTATGGAAAATGTTAATTATGCAAGTATGGCGAATGACTTACTAGGAGATGAATTATATTGTAAATTTATCAAACAAATTTCTAAGGATTATAAAAAAGGAAACATAGTTGACTTTGGTAAAAAAGTTGTAAACAGTTGTTGCTTTTTACTAATAATGATTGGTATGTCAAAAAAAGTAAAAATTGATAATGTTAAGATATGTCTTGAAGATGAAATAGTAGAAATATCTTGCAAAGAATTTGCTATGAAATATGAGCATTATATTAAACAAATTGAAAATAATATGTTTCAAGCAGTGAAAAGTATGACATAAGACGCAATTATCGTAATTTTCGCATAAACATTGATAATTTATCTATAAAGTGATATACTACAATAAAATTAGTAAGAGGTTTGTAAATGAATAAAAATGATATTTTAGAAATGATACAAGAACTAAATGAGAAGGAAACAGAGACATTAACGATTGAAGCTAAGACAGCAGGACAAGGAAAACCAGAAAAATTTTTTGATACTATCTCAAGTTTTAGTAATTCAATAGGCGGAACTATATTATTTGGTGTAGAAGAAAAAAAGATAAAGAATAAGTCGAGTTTTATACCTGTAGGAGTGTATGATACAAATGAATTGCAAAAAAATATTACTAATCTATGCAGTACAGAATTTGAGCCAGTTATAAGACCAGAAATAAGTATAGTAGATATAGATAGTAAAAAAATAGTTGCAGTAAAAATAGATATGCTTAATCAGAGAAATAAACCATGTTACTACAAACCACAAGGTATGCATAAAGGTTCATATATAAGAGTTGGAGATAGAGACGATCATATGACTGAATATGAAATATATAAGTGTATATCATATAGAGATAATGAACAAGCAGATAAAAGAGCAGTTGTAGGTGCAACAATGGATGATTTCGACAAAGAATTATTAAAGAAATTTATAGAAAAAGCCAAAAAAGATAAACCAAAATTTTCTGAGTTTAGTAATGAAGATGTTTTATTAACAATGGGAGTTATTACTAAGGTGGAAGATAAAATATTTCCAACCGTTGCAGGTATAATGGTACTCGGATATTATCCACAAAAATTTTTTCCACAATGGTTTGTTGCAGCTATGGCATTTCCTGGATTTGAAGTTGCAGAATTAGGAGAACAAGGACAAAGATTCGATAATAATAAAAGAATTGATGGAAACATTATAGATATGTATAATGAATCAATTAACTTTGCTGAAAGAAATATGAAAGTAAAAATGAGACTAAATGATAAGACAGGATTGAGGGACGACATTCCAGAATATCCGATAAAAAGCATTCGTG
>CARDEQ010000134.1:0-4105 GCA_948958005.1 uncultured Clostridia bacterium | reverse complement strand
AAACAGCGGGATATTAATATAATAATGTGATTTTGCCTCTGTCTTGTTTTATGAAGTTTTCTTTTTTTAGATATGATAGCTCTCTTGTCATTGAGCTTCTATCTACTGATAAGTAATTTGCAAGTTCTGTTATTGAAAAGGGAAGAGTGAAGGTTTTTCCATTCTTTTTTGACAATAGCTCAAAGTAACCGAAGTAGTTTATCTCTTGTAGTTCTCCTAGATAATAAGTCTACTCTTGAGGTTAAGTCTTGTATTTTTGATATTATTAAATCTGGCATGGCTGATACTAATTTTTTATGGTATGAGCAGTTTTGTTTGCATTTTTCATTTAAGTCATCATATAGAAAAAACAGGACTGTGCATTTTTCTTTTGCTTCTACTGCAAATTCACTGTTGGTGTTTATATCATAAAAAATTTCTCCAAAGATGGAGTTTTTTGTAAAGCGCTCTGTCACAAGCCTGTTTCCGATTTATATCGTATCTTACTAAGTCTGCACTTCCTGAAATTAGAATACAAAGCTGATTTCTATTTACTAAGTAAGTTGTAATTACTTCTCCTTTTGAAAAGGTTTTGATTTGCGTTTTTGAGCAGGCTTTTGAAAAATCAGTTATAAAGCCTTGAATATCAAAATTATTGAGCATTTTACCCCTCCGTTTTTTTACTTTTTTAACCTAATGACAAAATAATATCATACATACGTTGCAAATGCAACATTTATTTTGATAATGATATGTAAAGGTAATATGTGAAATCTAAGTATACAAAGGGTTACACAAAAATATGCAAAATATTACAAATACAATATTAAAATTGTAATATTTTTGTAACATTTCTTATAAGATAGTCACATCATAGACAAGCTGATTTAGTCAAAAAGGTTGTTGCAATTGCAACAGATTATTTTTGAAATCATATATATAATGACCATAGAATTTAACAAGGGAGGAACAACCAATGAAAGTTATTAAAAGGGATGGAAGGGCTGTAGATTACGAAAGAAACAAGATTGAAGTTGCAATCGAAAAAGCTAACAATGAAGTAAGAGGAAAAGAAAAAGCTAGTAAAGAAGAAATTAAAAATATAGTTAATTATATTGAAGATTTGGGCAAAAAAAGAATTTTAGTTGAGGATGTACAAGATATTATTGAAGAGCAATTAATGCAAATTGGTAAATATGATTTAGCTAAGAAATATATAGTATATAGATATACAAGAGCCTTAATTAGGAAGCAAAATACCACTGATGAATCTATTTTAAGTTTAATTAAGAACTCTAATAAAGACTTGATGGAGGAAAATTCAAATAAAAATGCGATTATTGCTTCTACTCAAAGAGATTTAATTGCTGGAGAGGTTTCAAAGGATTTAACAAAAAGAATGTTATTACCTGAAAAAATCTCAAAAGCTCATGAAGAAGGAATTTTACATTTCCATGATGCGGATTACTTCTTACAACCTATATTTAATTGCTGTCTAATTAATATAAGTGATATGTTAGATAATGGTACTGTAATGAATGGTAAAATGATTGAACCTCCAAAAAGCTTTCAAGTTGCATGTACTGTTATGACACAAATCATTGCATCAGTTGCAAGTAGCCAATATGGTGGACAATCTGTTGATATTAAGCATTTAGGAAAGTATTTAAGAAAGAGCCGTGATAAGTTTAGAAGGCAGGTTGAGGAATTAAATAAAGATAAAGCTCTTTCAGAGGATATGATAGAGGAGCTTGTAAATCAAAGATTACAAGGGGAGCTAAGCTCAGGAGTTCAAACAATTCAATATCAAATAAATACATTAATGACAACTAATGGCCAGTCTCCATTTGTTACATTATTCTTAAATCTTGAAAAGGATGATGAATACATAGAAGAAAATGCTATGATTATTGAAGAAATTTTGAAGCAAAGATATAAAGGAATTAAGAATGAAAAGGGTGTATATGTGACACCTGCATTCCCAAAATTAGTTTATGTTTTAGACGAGCATAATTGTTTAAAGGGTGGAAAATATGACTATTTAACAAAGCTTGCAGTCAAATGCTCTTCAAAGAGAATGTATCCTGATTACATTTCAGCAAAAAAAATGAGAGAAAATTACGAAGGTAATGTATTTAGTCCAATGGGTTGTAGAAGCTTCTTAGCACCTTGGAAAGATGAAAATGGTAAATATAAATTTGAAGGAAGATTTAATCAAGGTGTTGTAAGTATAAATTTACCACAAGTAGGTATAATTGCGGGAAATGACGAGGAAAAATTCTGGAAATTATTAGATGAAAGACTAGAAATATGCAAAGAAGCTTTGATGTGTAGACATTATTCACTTCTTGGAACTTCAGCAGATGTCAGCCCTATACATTGGAGATACGGTGCAATTGCAAGACTTGAAAAGGGAGAAAAGATAGATAAACTATTGAAAAATGGATATTCCTCTATATCACTTGGATATATTGGAGTATATGAAGCAACAAAAGCTGTAAAAGGTGTATCACATACAACTCCTGAAGGAAGAGAATTTGGACTTAAAATAATGAGCAAATTAAAGGATACAGTTGAGAAGTGGAAACAGGAGACAGGACTTGGCTTTGCTTTATATGGAACACCAGCAGAGAGCTTATGTTATAGATTTGCAAGAATTGATAAAGAAAAATTTGGAAATATAGATAATATAACAGATAAGGGATATTATACAAATTCATATCATGTGGATGTAAGAGAAAAAATTGATGCATTTGAAAAATTAAAATTTGAAAGTGATTTCCAAAAATTATCAGGTGGTGGAGCAATTTCCTATGTAGAAGTTCCTAATATGAAGCATAATCTAGATGCATTAGAGGAAGTTGTAAGATTTATTTATGATAATATACAATATGCAGAGTTCAATACCAAGTCTGATTACTGCCAGATTTGCGGATTTGATGGAGAAATTGAAATAAATGAACATAATGAGTGGGAATGCCCAAATTGTGGAAACAAAGATAAAAGTAAAATGAATGTAGTTAGACGTACTTGTGGATATTTAGGAGAGAATTTCTGGAATGAAGGAAAGACCAAGGAGATTAAGTCAAGAGTATTACACTTATAATAAGTGTTAATAGTTTATCTAGATTAAAACCGAATAGGAAATCGTGTGTATGTCTCCGATTTTCTATTCGATTTTGCTTAGAAATATACTCAAGGCTTTAACAATAAAAAGGAGAGAAGTAAAAATGAATTATGCAACTATAAAGAAATGTGATGTAGCAAATGGACCAGGTGTACGTGTATCACTCTTTGTTAGTGGATGCTCACATCATTGTAAAGGATGCTTTAACAGAGAGGCGTGGGATTATAATTATGGAAATGCGTTTACTGACAAGGAAGAAAATGAAGTTATGGAGGCACTTAAACCAGATTATATAAAGGGACTTTCTTTACTTGGAGGAGAGCCACTTGATTTGAAAAATCAAGAGGGACTCTTACCAATAGTTAAAAAGGCGAAAGAATTATATCCAGATAAACCTATTTGGTGCTATACAGGTTATTTATTTGACAAACAAGTAATAGGAGAGATGTCTAAGAATAATGAAACTACTAATGAGCTTTTGAAATATATTGACTATGTAGTCGATGGACAATTTGTTGAAGGCTTGAAGGATCCTAAGCTTCAGTTTAGAGGATCTTCTAATCAACGTATAATTGATGTGAAAAAGACTTTAGAAAATCATGAAGTAGTGCTTTGGGATAAGCTTGAGGTAAAATGGATGATGAAAAAGACGACAATTTACCGCAGATTGAAGATATCCTGCGGAATAACGAGGCGTTTGTAGCAATTGGAGAACCTAATCCAAGCGACTCATATATGATTTTATTGTGGCAGATAGAAAATATAGATGAAAGCATTTACCCATATGTTATAAAGATTGAAGAAAATGAATTCTTTTATAAAAAATATGTGTTTTACTATACCAGACAAGAATTAAAATCCTTCATGGACTGGTATCATGTACTGTCAGAAAAAGGTTCTTCTGCCCTTACAGAAATATTAGAAGCCTTACAATTTCTAGATGAGGGAGATGCCCAAGTGGATTTTTTAACACGGCTGTTGGCGAAAGTCCCTTTTTTT
>CARDEQ010000133.1:0-4131 GCA_948958005.1 uncultured Clostridia bacterium | reverse complement strand
ATAAAATAGAACCAAAACAAATAACACATGCATTAATTAGCAAAGAAAAATTGAAGGAATATGAAGCCTTGGGAACAGCTTCACTAGCAATTGGAGTGCGTGCAATTTTAAGTCAAGATGCAAAAAAATTATTTTATGTAGATAGGTATGATACTGCAGAATGGGGCTTTCCATTATATTATAGAGATATGGATAAAAAAGAAGCAGAGCCTATAAAAATTGATTCTGATGTTTCGTATTATTATATTAGTGAAAAATCAGATATAGTTACGTATGTAAAAGGAGAAGAAGGTACATTATACCAAAATAATTTAAAAGAAAAAACAAAAATAGCTAATGACGTACAAGAGTTTTTGGTATCTGATAATGGGACAAAAATAGTATATACAACAAATGATGACAATATTTACTTATGGAATAAAGGTAAGGAGAAGGAAAAGATTGCAAGTGAAGCAAGCCTTATATATATTTCAAGAGATTTAACAAACATATATTACATAAAAGACGAAACACTTTATATACAAAAAGAAGGAAAAGAAAGAATAAAAGTTGATACAGACGTGACACATATTGTAAAAAACTATGCTTCAGATAAGTTTTATTATATTCGATCAGAGCCAATAAAAGTAAATGTATATAATTATATAATAGACGATAAAAAATCAGAGGATGAAAAGATACTTGCAAAAGGAGAGCCAGAGTATAGAAACTACGCTTCTTATTCAGATTACAGTGAAGCGTGGGGTAAATGGAGTGAAGCAAATAGTCGTAATAAAAATAGAGAAATGATTAACAAAATAGACATGGAAATACCTAATTATGTATTATATTTTTATGATGGCAAAGAAGCGAAAAAAATTTCAGAACATTATGCAAGAAGTGAAGTAAGCGAGAAAAGCCCTGTTATTATGTACAGTACATATGATAATAGTAAAATCGAGAAAAAAGATATTTCTATATTCTGGAAGGAGGACTATGTTAGGCAGACAGTATGGAGTAATACTAATAAAAAAGAAGTATGGAATGTTGCGATTAATGAGAAAACTTCAGCAATTGATACGCATAATGCCGCATTATGCAAAATTAGTGACGATGGAAGTAATATATTCTATTTAGATGACACTAATGAAAAAGAGGGAGATTTATATAAAATAACGATTGAAAATAATGAAATAAAGCAAAATGAACTATATGACAGCAATGTAGGAGTAAATGTAGAAAGCTATTTCGGCTTTATAAAAGATAATGAATTTATATATTATAAAGAAATTAATGATATATCAGGAGATTTATATATTAACAAGAAGTGTATAGACTATGATGTCTATATGTATGGAACACGATACAATGAAAAAACAAATGATTTAATATATATAACAGATTATACAGAAAAAAAATATGGGACATTAAAATACTATAATGGTTCGAAAAGTGAAAGAATAGCAGATGACGTGCATAAATTTGAAATTTTACCAGATAACAGTATACTATACTTATATGATTATAGTAATACATCAAAAACTGGAACATTAATGCAGTATGAAAAGAATAAAACAGAAAAGCTTGAGGATGAAGTAATGGATATAATACCATTATTTAATTACAAGACAGCAAAAGAATACGTATTGAGCTTGATAAATCTTTAAAACATAGTGTTATATTATCAAAATATAATTTATGATTATTTTAATTCTAATAATGACAAAAAATATGGAGAAAGTTACATATAACTTGAAAAATAGCTGTTTTAATATATAATAAAAATGTAAAATAAAAGGAGGAAAAAATATGGAAAAATTTAAAGGTGTCACAATTATTCTAGCGGGAATATCGGTAATAGCGATATTAGCACTAATGATATTACCAATATTTAATTTAAAAAGCATCAGCTCGTATAGAGAAACTGATGAAAAACTAGGAGAGATTGCTTTTTTTAGCGATTATGCTAATAGCTATAAAATAGGAGAAGCAGAAGTAGCATCGATTACTAAAACATTTTTGATATTCATAATTGTGATGTTTACTGCAATAACAATATTTAATTTGAAAAAGAGTATATTACCAGTAATAATAATATCTCTAATAACTTCTGTAACACTATTGGTTATGTGGGCAAGCGCAGATATGACTTATAATGAAATGGGAAGCAGATATCATGTAGCACCAAATACTGGATTCGGTATTCCATTATTAATGTCACTAGCTACACTTGCGTATAGCTTAGTTAAAATTGTAGTTGATAGTTTTAAGGGTACAAAAAAGAAAGCATGAATTAGCTGGAAATATGGAGCGTTTTATAATGAGGAATATTAAAAAAATTAGTATTATTCTATTTACATTAATATATATTATGATGCCAAATGTAATGGCAAGCTCAAAAACACAAGATGGCATAGAAGTTACATTAGTAACAGATAAAGAGGAATATATTAAGGAAGACAAAATTGTAACTACATTAAACGTAAAAAATACTAATGATAAGACATTAAAAAATATTATCATAGAAAACTTAGCACCATCAGGATATAAATTATTAGAAGAAAATAATAAAACAAAACAAATTAATGTATTAAATAAAGGTGAGACAGCATCATTTACTATTGAATATGAGAATAATAATAAAGTAAATGGTAATCAAAAGCCAGTAGTTTTAAAGCCTATAAGCAGTATAAGTCCGAAAACTGGTGATACAATAAATATCGTATTACTTGTTACATTAATGATTATATCTGGTATAGGGATAATCTCAATTATTTTGGTAGGAAAAAGAAAAAAGAAAGGCATATCAACAATATGCATATGCTTTGCAATTTTATGCACAAGCGTTATGTGCAAGCCAGTAAAAGTAAGAGCTTCTGAAACTTACATTAATAAAGATTTTGAAGTAATCAAAAAGGTTAAAGTTGAAGGAAAAGAAATCGAATTTAAGGTAAGGATATCTTATCAAAAGGATAATTCTCAGCTATCAGAAAAAACTACGAGTATTGAGCTTGCAGACGAAAATCTTTATTTTGATAGTGAGAATAATAGATATTGCATTATAAATGATTCTATAAATTATATTAAAGGAAAAATTGTAGGGAGCATTTCAGACATTTCCTCGATGGAATACCATATTTGTGATACTCAAGGCACAAGAATAAAAGCTGGAGAAATAGAAGTGTCTGAAATATGGAAAATTGATAATATCGGCTTGATAATTGGAGAAAATATTATTTATGTAAAAGCAAAACTTAAAAATGGAAATTTTATAGAAAACAAATTTATAATAGGAAATTCAAGCTCTAACTATATAAATAATTTGACAATAGATAGAGAAGATAATGATAAAGATGGACTAATCAATTATCTAGAGGATTATTATAAAACAGATAAAAACAATCCAGATACAGATGGAGACGGATTAAGTGACTATATTGAAATAAGTGTGCTTGGAACGGATCCGCTTAAAGCTGATACAAATGATAATGGAATAAGCGATGCATATGAGGATAAAGATGGGGATGGATTAAATAATATTACTGAAATAAAAATCGGAACAGACCCAGCCTATTCAGATACGGACGGAGATGGACTAAGTGATAATGAGGAGATTAATATATATAAAACTAATCCACTAGTTCAGGACACAGATGGAGACGGAGCAACAGATGGTTGGGAGATTGAGAATGGTTATGACCCATTAGTAAAAAATGATAGCTTTAAAATAAGCCAAAATTTAACAGATGGAAAAGTTACAGCAGCAGTTGAATTAAATATAACAGGAGAAAAGGCAGAACTACTTACTATATCACAAGTAGAGGATGAAGCTTTTTTAAATAATAAAATCCCAGGGTACATAGGCTCAGCTTATGACTTTAGCTTGGCTGGTAATGAATTTGAAACAGCAGTTATGAGCTTTACTTTTGATAAAGAATTACTAAATAATGAGGAATTCGTGCCAACTATATATTACTTTAATGAGGAAACTCAATTACTTGAAGAATTAGAAACAACATTAGAGGGAAATGTGGCTCATGCAACTGTTACACATTTTTCTAAATATATTCTTTTGAATAAAACTGAATTTGATAGCGTATGGGATAAAGATATCAAGCCACCTGATTATGAAGCATCACAAGAGGATTTGGC
>CARDEQ010000132.1:0-4167 GCA_948958005.1 uncultured Clostridia bacterium | reverse complement strand
TAACACCTGGTAAGTCTTTTACTCTTCCGCCTCTTATTAAAACAACACTGTGCTCTTGCAAGTTGTGTCCTTCTCCTGGGATATATGATGTTACTTCATATCCATTTGAAAGTCTAACTCTGGCAACTTTTCTTAATGCTGAGTTTGGCTTTTTAGGAGTAACTGTTTTAACAACTGTACAAACACCTCTTTTTTGTGGTGCTCTGCTGTTGGTAACTCTGTTTTTCTTAGAGTTAAAACCGTGTTGCAAAGCCGGTGCTGTTGATTTTGAGCTTGAAGATTTTCTTCCTTTTCTTACTAATTGATTAATTGTTGGCACTTAAATTTCACCTCCATTATTCTAAATTGCTAGTGTCCGTAAATCACTAACGTTATATATTTTACCATTTTTTCCATAGAAAGTCAATGTTTTTGGGTAAAAAAATTAAGCTTAGGCAGCCCTAAGCTTAATAATTTTTTTAATTATTTACAGCTTGATTATCTACTCCTGTTGTGTCTGGCTCTGGTGTTATAGCTTCTCTTTGCTCTGTAAGTTCTACATCATATGCTTCTCTGTCTTTTCCATTAGATAAAATACTTGTATCTATTTTTGTTCTTCCGCCTGGCTCTAAAGCTGCTATAATTCCTCCAATAGCTGTAATTCTTTTTCCATCTTTATCTAACACATTTATAGTTACCCATTGTTGCTCTGTTTTTTTATTTGTTGGGTTATATACATCAGCTTTTATTTCTGTCATTTTTTCGTCTATCTTAAAGGTTACATTTGATATTTCTAAACCTTTATATTTTTTTACCTCTGCTAATTTTTCTCCCTCTATTACCTTTGTTTGTGGCTGATTATCTCCTACATTATTTACTGGTTCTTTTTTCTTTGCTCCTCTTACAAGCAATGCTATTATTACTACTAAAGCAATAGCAGCAACGATTATAGCTATTTTCTTTTGAGTTTCATTTAACTTCATTCTTATTCCTCCTATAAAAAGCTATTAATAATATATAAATAAAAATCTAGTTTAAATTCTTTATCCTTGAATATCTTATACTAAATTTGACCCAATGTCAATAGAATTTATTCATAAATTTATTTGAAATTTTTGCTTATTTTATGTATTATTTTCATAAACCAATTTTCTTCTAAGTCGCTTGATTTTACTTGTTCTGAACTGCTCTCAACATGGTCTGTCTTTGGAAGGGTAACAAGTACAATTTGTTCTGGACTAAGCTTTTTCATTCCCAGTTTTTCTTTTGCCTCTTGTTCTATTGTTGTAAGATTTAAACTATTTTCAAGATTGACCTCTAGTTGTGTCGTTTCTTTTTCAAGTAAAGCTAATTTTGATTGTTCTTTTTTTAATGCATCATATGTATCATCAATTGCTGAATACCTGTAACTAATTACAAACAAGGCTGAGAAACATATAGCAATATATGCTATTATTCTTTTTTGTAGTTTTTTCTTCTTTTTAGCCTCCTCGTGCTTTGAGATTTTTCTTGCTGTGCTTTTTTTAGGATATTTTTTCTGTGGTCTTTCATATTCTGGCTCCAATTTTCTTGGACTTGTCTCATATTGATATACTCTATTATATGCCATATGTTTCACCCCCCCTTCTATTTTGCATTTGGCTAAGCTTCTTACTTTTATCTATATTATCTAATTTCTTTCAAAAATTCTAAGTTTTGCCGATTTTGCTCTTGGATTTTCTTCTTGTTCTTTTTTGCTTGGAATTATTGGCTTTTTATTTACTATTCTCCCAAGTGATATTGGATTACATACACAATATGGTAATTCTTTTGGACAGCTGCAAACTCCTAAAGCATCTGTATATGCCATTTTTACTGCTCTATCCTCAAGTGAATGAAAAGTTATAATACATAATCTTCCATGTGGTTTTAGAGCTCTTATACTTGCTGTAACTGTCTCATATAAAGGCCCTATTTCATTATTTACTTCAATTCTAATTGCCTGAAATGTCTTTTTAGCTGGATGTCCACCCTCTTGAAATTTTGCTGGGATACTCTTTTTGATAATTTCTACCAATTCTCCTGTTAACTCTATTTCTTTATTCTTTCTAAAGTCACATATGTTTTTTGCTATTTTTTTAGCAAATTTTTCTTCTCCATACGCTTCCAATATTGTAGCTATTCTTTCTTCTGAATATGTATTTATTACTTCTTTAGCAGTTAAGCTTGAAGTTTTATCCATTCTCATATCAAGGTTTGCATCTTCTTGCATATAACTAAATCCACGTTCTTTATTGTCTATTTGATATGATGAAACTCCGAGATCTAGTAAAATCCCGTTAGCACCATCAATATTCAATTCTTCTAATATTTCCTTGATATTATCATGATTTCCATGAACGTATTTCACATTTGAAAACTCTGATAATTTAAGTTTTGATGCTTTTAAAGCCTCTTCATCCCTATCTATACCTATTAGCATTCCGGTATTATTTAATCTTTTTGCTATTTCAGTGCTATGCCCTGCTCCTCCGAATAGTTCCGTCAATATATATTCCCGCTCTTTTTATTTGAAGTCCTTCTAAACATTCCTCAAGCATCACTGGCTTATGTTTAAATTCCACTATATTCTCCTTGTTTTTAGAAAACATTACAGTTGGAAGTATAAACCTTGCCAACTGTAATGTATCCAAAAGTGCTACTTTTGTAGGATTTTGCATTTTTATTTAACTTTTTCTTCTTTTGTTGACTTTTTAACTCATTTGTATAACTTAAATCCTTTTTCTTTTGTAAGCTTCATCTTTTGTTTTCTTATTTTCTTTTGTTAATTTATACTTTTTATCTTTAGCTTTCACAAATCTTTTGTAAATAGTTTGTTTTCCTTTGATTCTTTAAGCTTCTTTTGTAAATTAAGATTTTTTCTTTTGTTTTACGCTATCTTTTGTTAATTTATATAAACTTTTGCAAGTTATATACCTAAATACATGTCCATGTTTTCTGCTATTTCGTCAGCAGAAATACTTTCTTCATCCTTCTTCCAAGCTGTTTTATCCCAGATTTCTATTCTTGTTCCTACACCCAAGATTACTATTTCTTTGTCTAATTTTCCGTATTCTCTCAAGTTACTAGGAATTAAAAATCTCCCTTGCTTGTCTATTTCACACTCAATTGCTCCTGATAGGAAAAATCTGACAAAGTCTCTGGCATTTTTGTTTGTAAGTGGAAGTGTTTTTAGTTTTTCTTCGAAGTTGGTCCATTCTGTTTGTGAATAAGCAAATAGGCAACCGTCCAAGCCTTTTGTTAGGATAAACTTTTCTCCAATGTCTTCTCTAAGTTTTGCTGGCATTATTACTCTACCTTTAGCATCTACTGAATGCTCATATTCACCTATAAACACCTATGTTCCACCTCCTATCATTTTTGTGACACTTTCTACCACTTCTCTCCACTTCAGTTAAATTGTAATATAACTTTAATAAAATTGCAATACTTTTTGGAAAATTTTTTAATATTTTTAGTTTATTGTCACAATTCATAGTCTAGTGGTAAATTTTCACCTATCTTTTGGAATAAACAATTTATTATATTTTCTCTTCTTTGTATAATATGTTATAATAACCAGCCAGTGTTAAGGACGAGCAAGTATCTTCGCTAATGGCAAAAAACTCTGAAGGTTTATTTGAAATTTCTATTATTATTAGAGAAAATTGGATGTCTTCTACTTCGACTGTAAAAGAAATTGATACTTTTGATGAAGATAACTTTGTATATTTACTTACCTAAGTAAGATAAAAAGGAATGGAGGCTCTCAAATTTTTGGAGCTCTTCATTCCTTTTTTGATATAAATTGTTTTTTCATTTATTATATTATAAAAAAGCATAAAAAAATTTGGCGACGACCTATCTTTCCAGCAGAGAAATCCGCAAGTATTTTCGGCACATAAGGCTTGACTTCTGTGTTCGGCATGGGAACAGGTATTACCCTTATGTAATTGTCACCAGAAAATTTTAGTGTAATGAATACACTGAAAATCGCATAGATAATGATATAATTGAACTTCATTTAAACCATATTTTTTCTTAATCATTCTTTGATATATATATATCAATTCGTGGTTAAGCCCTCGATATATTAGTATTGGTCAGCTTAATGTATTACTACACTTACACCTCCAACCTATCAACCATGTAGTCTTCATGGTATCTTAC
>CARDEQ010000131.1:0-4283 GCA_948958005.1 uncultured Clostridia bacterium | reverse complement strand
CAAAAGTTGATGAGATTATTGAAATTTTTGAGAGAGAGAGCCTTATTGTACAACTTATAAATACTTTGAAACGTTATACATATATTTTGATTTTAATTGGAGTTATTTATACTTTTATTGAACTTTTGATTCAAAGATATACTTTGATAGGAATTGTTGCAAGTGTTTTATTTATTGGTCTTATGATTATTTCAATTTATATAGTTGCAGTAGAAATTTCTTATTCACATTCAAGAAAAATCGGAGGAAGAAGAGCTAAATTTTTAATGAGAAAAGAAGAGGGAATGACTGGAACAATAAAGTATAATTTAAAATTAATGAGAAAAGAAGAATGGAAGTTGATTAATAAAATTTTAAGAGTCAATCATTTGGATAGCTTGGGAGCTCTTAGAGAATTAAAGAATTATTATAGTAGTATTAGAAAGAAATGGAGGATGTCAGTAACACAAATTTATACGCTTCCAAAAATCGAAAAATTGATAGTAGAGGTAATTTTGAATAAAGAAAAAAATGCGGATAAAGATTCTAATTTTACAAAACGGAAAAAGTGTGGTATAATTATACTATGTAACTTAAAATCGGTTGCATAATAAATTTGATTGGAGTTTTAACTATGACAGAAATGGAAATGAACCTATTAGAAAAGTTCATTCGGGCAAAAAAGTTACTGGAATTTACCATGATGACCGGCCAAGTATATGTCGGAGTGGTAGAAGCAGTGGAGGGCGATGCGATTGCTATTCGCTGTAACGAGAAGCATCTCTTACTACTTCGCCACGCACTTGCAACAATGGGCGAGTATGCTTTAGGAGAGGAAGAGAGTGCATTTTTTGGAAGCGCAGGTGCTTGGGCGAATTAAAAGGCTCCAGAGGAGGCGAGGATTTGTTCTCGCCTCCTTCCATATAATTTTGCCTAAATTGAAAAATGTTTGAAAACAATTGACAAACATAAAAAAAGCGTGTATAATTAAAAATACGGTAAAATAAAATGTAAGGGAAGTGTGATTATGGAATTTCTTGCAAAGTATTGGAAGAAGATAGGAATGCTTATAGTAATAATTGCGTGCCTTTTTAACATAGTTACAAAGCTCGTTGCAAAAGTGCCATACATGGAGCAATTGACGGATTCAGCACAATATACAATAGACCATGAAGAAGATGGAAATAGTCTAAAATAAAAAATAGATAAGCTATGAAGAAAGAGGTGAAATGCATAATGAAAGAAGGTTTACATCCAGAATTTACAGATGCAACAATAACATGTGCATGTGGAAATGTAATAGAAACAAAATCAACTAAAAAAGCTATGAATGTTGATATTTGTTCAAAATGCCATCCTTTTTGGACTGGTAACTTAAAACAAAGCACAACAGGTGGTAGAGCAGATAAATTCAAGAAAAAATATGGAATTCAATAAGATTAGAGATAAAAAGTTACAATATTGTAGCTTTTTATTTTTTCGGTTAATTTTTGGGTCAATGGGGACGGGGCATTTTGACACAAATTTAAGTACAAACATAACATATAATAAATAGTTTTTAAATTTGTGTCAAAATGCCCCGTCCCCATTGACCCAAAAATTAATTGCCATCACAATAAAAAAGGTGTGAATTCTGTTTCACATTCACACCTTTTTTGTTTTTATTATTTCTTTTCTTCTTTGTTTTTGCCTACTATTTCTGCCATGGCACCTAAGCTTGATAGAGCAGAGGTTGCATCAAATGGAATGAATACTTTGTTTGCTTTTCCATCTGCAACTTCTTTTAATGCTTCTAATGATTTGATTTGCACCAATTTCTCATCTGGAGAAGCTTTCTTTATTGCTCCATATACCATAGAAATTTCATCTGCTTTAGCTTCTGCGACTTTTTTGATGGCTTCAGCTTCACCTTCTGCGCGTCTGATCTTAGACTCTCTTTCAGCATCAGCAGCAAGGATTGCTGCTTCTTTTTGACCTTCAGCGATAGTAATTGCAGATTGTCTTTCTCCTTCTGCTTGAAGGATTGCTGCTCTTTTATTTCTTTCTGCGTTCATTTGCTTTTCCATAGCGTCACGTATGTCAGCTGGTGGAGTGATATCTTTAATTTCAACTCTATCTACTTTACAACCCCATTGGTCTGTTGCTTCGTCTAAGATTAATCTAAGTTGATCATTGATAGCATCTCTTGAGCTAAAGGTTTGGTCTAAGTCCATTTTACCAACAATATCACGAATGGTTGTGATTGATAAGTATTCAATACCCTTTCTTAAAGATTGTATTTCATAAACAGCTTTTGCAGGGTCTGTAATTTTATAGAAAACTACTGTATCTATTGATATAGTAACATTATCTTTTGTAATAACTCCTTGAGGTGGAATATCCATTGTTTGTTGTTTTAAACTAACAACTGAACGAACATGATCAAAGAATGGAATTATAATTGTAAGACCAGCATCTGCTACTTTATGGAATTTTCCTAATCTTTCTATGATATAAACCTCAGCTTGTTTAACAATTTTAATCGATTTAAATGCAATTATTAGTACAATAATAAGTAATACTATTAAAAACCACATAAAAAATCCTCCTTATTTTAAATATATATATAATACTGATAACTAAATTTTTGAAACGATTGCTTTAACTCCTACAATAGAGTCTACTTTTACAACATCGCCTTCTTCTAGGATAGTATCGTTTGCTGTTTTTGCAGTCCAAGCTTCTTGCCCTACTTTGATTTGCCCAAGCTTTGTAACTGCATCCATTGTTTTAGTTACTTTTGCTTGTTTTCCTATTATTGAAAATGCATTTGTTATAACTTTTTCATCTTTTTTTATAACAAACTTTTCTACAAAAGGTCTTGTTAAGAATAGAAGTAAAGTAGAAAGAACAACAAAGACAGCCATTTGAATGAATATGTTATGTATAACTAAACTAAGTAAACAAACAATTAAAGCTGCAATTCCAAGCCAAAATATCATAAATCCAACCGTTATAATTTCTGCTATGAAAAAAATTCCTGCTGCAATTAACCAAATATACCACATAAGAATTCTCCTTTCTTATTAAAGAACTACAATATTAATTATACTATACTTTTGGGAAAAAATAAAGTATTATGTAGAAATTTCTGCATAATACTTAAAAACTATTCTGTTTTTTTAAATTCATCATCTGAAAATGCAAGATATGTTCTAAAAACTGGAGGTAAAAACAAAAGCCCGAAGTCCAAATAAGAATCCATGTCCAAAGTTTCTAGAAAGTTCAAATTTTGCAACAACAGAAATTGCTGCAAGTGCAAGCCAGCCTATCAGAGGAACAAATGCAAGAAGTAGGAGCCAAGGTGAAAAATTGCAAAGCTTTAAATGAATTATGTCTCTATAAACAGGGATTGCAGTTGCATATGCAGGTTTACCAGCCTTTTTGAAGATATAGCTTGTAATAAAGATAGAGTAAAGACTGAGCACAATTATAAAAGATGTAAGCAATCTGATAAATCCATTTGAAAATAGCAATTTAAAAATTATTTTTATTTTATCAAGGGTAGGTGTTTTTTTTATAGCATCCTTCAAAATAGTATCAACAGAAGCACCATCTTCACTAGAAGCTATTGCATCTTGTAACATTAAATTGTTTTTTACCACTTCTATAACAGTTTCAACATCAAAATTTTTAAAAAGACTAGCACTAGTATTTAAGAGACTTTTACTTAATCCAGCATTGCTAAGTACCTCCTTATTATTTTCAATAAAAGTAACCATTTCTTCATTTGATATAACCGTAGATACTTCTTGATAAAAAATTAAAACAGAATCAATACTGGTTTCTCCCTTTGGCATATTCTCAATAGTGTTTTCTAAATCACTTAATTTTGAAGTGTCAATACCACTTAAGTTTAATTTGTTTATATCAATGTTTCCGAAGGAAGCATAAGATATAGATATTGGAAGTAAAAACATTAATATGGTAATAAAAAATATTATAGTTTTTAAATATTTTTTCAAAACTATTTCCCCCTTTTAGATTATATTATATCCGCATAATTATTATATCTATTCACAACAATATTACCATATTAGAGTTTTTTTGACAATAGTTTTAAAAAAATTTAAGAAGTTGACTTTTAAGTTATAACGATATAAAATATATAAGAAAATAAGGAGGAGAAAATATGGATATTATTATTAGTAACTCGAGCAATACTCCCATATATGAACAAATTAAGGAACAAATTAAAAATAAGATTGTTTCAAATGAATTGAAAACGGGGGAGTTATTGCCGTCAATACGAAATTTGGCGAAAG
>CARDEQ010000130.1:0-4333 GCA_948958005.1 uncultured Clostridia bacterium | reverse complement strand
ACCTCTGTACGTATCTCAGCAAGCCTTCTGTTTTCCTCCCAATTTCTGAACCGTGCCACAGTTTCATACGTTCGCCAGCTACCACGCTTTTGGAACCAAACTCTGCTCCCATCCTCTAAGAATACTTCGTCTTGTTCCAATGTAAATATGTCTTCGTATTCAAGAGCAATTATAGGAACAATATCGCCATTTTCATTTACTTGATATTGCCAAGCAAATATCCTTTCACCTATTTTTACACTTCCCTCCTGAAGCTTTTGGGGCTTTGGAGTTTGCCTAGGCTGCAATCCAAAATACCTTCTATTTTCTTCGTCTATTCTACGTTCTTCCTTTTCATACTCCGCTCTGAGTTCTGCAAGCTGCGGATGCTGATAATCAATATAGCTGTTAAACTCAACATTATTTCCTCTGAATTGCTTTGTTTCATTAATGCTTACTGCATCAACTGAAGGCACATAGGATATACGAGTCTTTTGCTCAATCTCATTTGGCACAAGCTCGATAAGTGTCTCTTTATCAATTCTAGTTGCAAATGTAAGCAAATTCATTTGTCCATAACGTCCTGGTATAGTTACAGGTTTTCCTACAACAAACTCATTATGTGTATAATTTAGACAGCTCTTGTTATCTAGCCTCCATTCCAAGCCCTCCTTGTCGACGTAATTGTTATAAATAGAATCACTCACAAAGATTCGTGACGAATATGCGCAAATGCAGGACTTAAGAATCGCCTCTCGGTCATCATTGCTATTAAACTCAACAATACCAGATAAAGCCGTATGCAGTTTCTTGATGTGATTATTTATACTATTGAAGCTCGTTCTGTTTATTCTCATTGCCTTAAAATCAATTTTTTCGAGCCCATTCAAATAATTCCACACAGCAAGTTCTGCAAGTAAGTCACTCTGATTTTCATCAGTAAAGTTACTGTATCGACCTGCAGTTGTTCTATCCCCTCCCTTCTGACGTTCAAGAAGACCTCCCATTTCTACAATCGCAGAAATAGTTAAAACCTGCTCTACACAGCCATACTTTTCGGCCTCCACAATCATACGGGCGCACTCTACTGACACTGGCATTTTGGACATCTGACGCCCAATTTCAGTAATATTGTAGTTGTCATCAAAAGCTCCGATGCTTTTCAGCAGTTTCTTGGCAGCTTTAATTTCCGAAATAGACGGTTGATGGAAAAACTTCATTTTCTCCATATCAAGTCCAATAGCTGCAAAACGAAGGACAACTTGATCAAGCAGACTTCTTTGAATTTCTGGAACAGGATACTTTGCTCTTTCCTCAATAGGAGTATCTGAGCAAAGAATATACCTTCCATTTCCAGTTCGGGCAGAACGCCACATACGCTGCTCAATATCTGCTTGACTAATATCAACTTCGCAAATTTCCTCAACACCATTCCTAGCAATAGGAATTAAAGCCTTACCAGTATCTACTACCGAATTAATTCCTGGGATAGTTAATCCTGTCTGTCCAATATTGGTTGAAAGAACTACCAAAGGTAAATCGTATCTTGCAAAACATTTCTGTTGCTCTTCAAAACTCAAATCTCCATGCAAGGGTAAAATTACTGCTCTTTCGTATTTGAGTTCCTCCATGAGACTATAAATCTGCTTCTTGCTTGAGAGAAATACCTGTACATTTCTTCCCGACATAATTTCTTCTTCAATGCTGTATTTAAGCCAATCTTTTGGTCTCTCTATTACCTCCACATCATATACTGTTCCAGGAATATCAAAGACATATGTATCCTCTCCAAAATATTCAGCGATTTTTTGCGTTTCCATGGTAGCACTCATGATTACAACCTTAGTATTCCACTTGTCCTCCATGAATTTGCACCAGCCCACCAGTGCCTCTGTTGACTTAGTCCACTCATGAACCTCGTCAATAACAAGCACCATTTCCTTATCAAGGTTCTCACTCCAGATAGTTTTAATAAGCTGAAAAGCATCTGTACAGTACTCAATAATTGTGTTTCTACACACACACTTGTCATATCCAGTTCTGTAACCGACCGCTTCCCCGAGAGTAATTCCTATTACCTTGGCAATATACATCGCCAAGGTAATTGCTACTATTACTCTGGGATTAGTAACAATCACTTTTGAAAAATGCTCTGCTAGGTAAACAGGAACCAAAGTAGATTTGCCTGACGCTGGCCTTGCTGAAATTATGGTATACCGGTGACTAAGCACCGACTCCACAATTTCCTCCTTAAATTTGCTAATTGGTAACATGCTACCATCCTCCTTTGAAGTTTTGTTATAATAATTATTAAGCACTTACCTTTTCCTCCCTTATGAAATCGGATTCTTTCAAAAATTTTCAATGTTCTATTTTAATTATATCACTTTTTTATGTAAAATACAATACAAGGATTTTCTATCTTTCTTCTCCCTCTTTTTTATTACCTGTATCTATATTTTCTTCTGGCAATTCTACTACTATTGTTGGCTTGGAAACTGCAAATGCATAATTTCTCCTTTTTTTCATTCCTTCCTCTAATATTCTTCGTGTCTCTCTAAGCTTACCGCATTAAATCTATTGCTTCTTCTGATGTCGAATCGATACATTCATCGATAAAGCTTAAACATGTATTTGTTCTCTTTTTTCTAGTAAAATATGTTATCACTAAATTCACATTTCCAGCTGTCAATAGAGCTTCATTCATTGGAATAACTCTTCTAAGTATATCCATATCTCTTTCTAAATCTCTATAATTCATTGAAAAAAGCCCTTTTACAGCAGCTACATATGCTATTACCGTTTGTGTATTAAAACCTCTATCATATGATATCATTTCTTCCACCATATCTCTTGTCTCTATTATTATTTTATTATATTCTGTACTTTTCATTTCTTCTCTTGAAGCTTTTCCTTGTTCAGCTGAATCTAAGTTACTACTCTGTCCTGAAGCATCGTTTTCAATATAATTTTTATTAATTTTAACTTTACTTCTTTTATCCTGTACTGCATTACTAACCTCGTCATCGGTTGTTTCTCTTGCAGCTATTAACTCATTAATAAGTTTTCTTAATGTAGGGGCTGATATACCTAATTCTCCTGCAAACTTTGCAAATGATTTTATATCCTTAGCTCTAATCCTCTCTAGAATCCTTTCTTTGCATTCTGCTCTATGTTGTTGAGAAAGAGGAATTCCAATTCTTCTTTCATTTCTTCTCTTCGCCTCTCTTGCAGCTCTTATATCTTGTTTTTTTACTGCTCCGCTTCTTAATAATTCAGCAGTTATATTTTTTACATTCGCTAATGTGCAATCACATCTTGTCATTATTTCTGATTCTTCATCTCCATCTAATAATGCTATCCTAATTTTGTAAGAAAGCTCCCTTCTTTCTCTTTCACTCATTGTTCTTCTCTCTTTAATTATCAATATCATCACTTCCTCTCAAATTTATATTTATTATAACATAATTTTACATAATTTTCAAATCAACTGCTAGTATTGGCTTAACTTGGTATAATATTAAATTAATTCTTTTACTAGAAAATAGGTATAGTAATCTTTCTGATTACTATACCTCTCCAATTTTATACCTGAATTATTTATATTTCCTTCCCATAGTACGCATCTAGCAATATTTGTTTTATCTCCGTCACAAGTGGAAGCCTTGGATTCGCTGTTGTACATTGGTCCTCAAATGCCTTTTCTGCTAGCATATCTATTTTATTTAGGAATTCTTTTTCATTTATTCCTTCATCTCTTAGTGATTTTGGAATTTCTAGCCTTTCATTCATTTCTTGAACTGCTTTTATAAGTGATTTAACACCTTCCTCCGTAGTATTGGCTTTTAATCCTAATCTTTTTGCTAGTCTTGCATATTTCTCATCTGCTATAAAGTATTCATATTTAGGGAATGAGACGAACTTTGTTGGTCTTGTGCTATTATATTTTATAATATATGGAAGTATTATTGCATTCGCTCTACCATGCGCTATATGGAACTCTCCACCTAATTTATGAGCAATTGAATGGTTTATTCCAAGGAATGCATTTGTAAATGCCATACCAGCTATGCAACTTGCATTATGCATTTTCTCACGTGCTATTCTATTAGTTCCATCTTCGTATGCAACTAATAAGTTTTCATATACAAGCTCTACTGCTTTTTCTGCTAAACCATCTGTATAATCTGATGCCATATTTGATACATAACTCTCAATTGCATGTGTGAAAACATCCATTCCTGTGTCTGCTGTTATTTTCTTAGGTAGTGACATTACTAAATCTGGGTCTATTATTGCTATATCTGGTGTCAACTCATAATCTGCAAGTGGGTATTTTATATTTTTCTTCTTA
>CARDEQ010000129.1:0-4381 GCA_948958005.1 uncultured Clostridia bacterium | reverse complement strand
GCTGTGTATCCTCTTGCAGGGGAGGCTCGATAATTTCTCCATTTTCCCCAATTATTTTGAATTCCTGAGATATCACTAAGGTAACCGTTGGAACAAAGAAGCCATCGTACAAAGTGGCGATTAAGGTGGTTTGTCCATTTTCGTAGTCGGAAGTGAATTTTCCTATATGTGCTGGAAAACAATCCTGAAGTTTTCTGATATCTGGACCATCGCCTCCAAGATAATTTTTCATGGAATCCTCAATATACTTGTATGCATCGTCGCTGTATTTGTATGCTCCATCACCATAGGCTTCAACTGTATAGTCAAATGCAAAGTTGAAGCAGGTAAGTAGCAACAAAGCAGCGATTACTATGGATACAAGTCTTCCAAAAAATCCATTTTTCCACTTCAGAAGGTTCTCAGCCGTAAAAATCGGCTTCCGCTCGCGCTTAAGCTTATTACTTTTGGTATTGTGCTTTGCTTGTGCCTTAGGTGCTTTGTTTTTTTCTTCCATTTTTTTACTCCTCAAATAAATTTGGTGAAAGGTATTTGCTCCCAAAATAAAAAGAGAGCACGCTAGGTGTGAGCAATAAGAGAAACTCTTATATGCAAATACATTATACCATATATTTACGTAAAATGCAAATAATCGTAAAAATTCTCCAACTCAATTTAAATTTGTAATACGAAGGAGATTTAATCAAAATAGAAAACTTATATTTTGATTAAAGAATTAAAATACCATGAAAATTCTAAGTAAAGTATTGGAATTTTATATATAATATGGTAAAATAATATATTATCAATTAAAATGGAGGAATAGCATGGGATTTTTTGATAAATTAAAATCAGGATTGAGCAAAACAAAAGCGTCAATTGACGATAAAATAAATGATGTGTTTAGTACTTTTAGAAAAGTTGATGAGGATCTTTTGGATGAACTGGAGGAGGTACTTATTATGTCAGATATAGGAATGGAGACATCTATTGAGATAATATCAAGGCTAAGAGCTAGAATAAAAAAAGAGAATATAAAAGAGGTGGAAGGAGTAAAAGATGTATTAAGGGAGGAAATACAAAATATATTAGAAGTATGTGATAATAGCTTAAAGCTTGAGACAACCCCTTCTGTAATACTTGTAATAGGTGTAAATGGAGTACGGAAAGACTACCTCGATTGGAAAGATAGCAGCAAGACTTCAAAAATCAGGTAAGAAGGTAATGGTTGCAGCGGCCGATACTTTTAGAGCAGCTGCTGTTGAACAATTAGAGGTATGGTCAAAACGTGCAGGATGTGATATAATTAAGGCAAAAGAAAATGCAGATCCTGCATCAGTAGTATTTGAAGCAATAAAAAGAGCAAAAGAAAATAACATAGATGTTTTAATATGTGATACAGCAGGAAGATTGCATAATAAAAAATATTTAATGGATGAACTTGAAAAAATACAAAGAGTTATTGAAAAAGAGTTACCAGAAGCAGATAAAGAAGCTTTGCTTGTAATAGATGCTACAACACGGACAAAATGCAATAGAACAAGTAAAGGCATTCAAAGAGGTGAGTAATATAACAGGGCTTATTCTTACTAAACTTGATGGAACAGCTAAAGGTGGAGTTGTTATTGGAATTGTTCATGAAAATAAAATACCAGTTAAGTTTATTGGGGTAGGAGAACAAGTGGAGGATATGCAAATATTTGACTCTCATGACTTTGCAAATGCAATAATATGATAGAAAGGAGAAAAGTATATTGTCAGAGGAATTAAAAAGGGAAGTAGAAAAAGAGCCAAAAAAAGTAAATGAAATAAGGGGAAGAACAATATTTGTTCTAGTAGTTTTAGCAATATTTATAATAAGTGCAGTAGTAATTTGTAGAGCAGATTATTTAGAGATACTTGAAATAGGTGAGGAATATTCAGAAGTATTTGCACAAAATATGAAATATAAAAGAAACATTGCAGTTTTAAATTTCATATTTGTATTTTGTGCTGCTTATATAACAAACCTGCTTATAAAGAAAGGTCTAAGAAAGTTCTTTGAGGAGGAAAAAATAGAAATGCCAAAACTTCCTAATAAATCTTTGGCATTTGTTATGGCACTTGTTACAAGCTTAATTGTATCAAGTATGTTTCTGCAAAAAACAATATTATTTGTAAATGCAGGTGAATTTGGAATATTAGACCCTATTTTTAGTATGGATGTAGGCTTTTACATGTTTAGAGCGCCACTTATAGGTCAGCTTTTGTATTATGGAATTGCATTAATGATAATTTTAACAATATATACAGTAACATATTACATAATTGTATTTAATAAATTTTTTGATGGAATAGATGGGCAAACACTTAGAAATAATACATTTATAAAGCAATTGCTGGTAAATGCAATGATAATTGTGATTTTTATTTCACTAATAATAATATTTAATATGCAGAATATGGTAATAAATGGATTTTTAACTTTAGATGATAAGCTAGAAACAACACTAATAGGTGCAGGAGTGGCAGATAGTGTTAAGCTATGGGGATATAGGATATTTAGTGTGGTCTTAATAATTTCTGTATATATGGCTATAAAGTCTTTTAAAAAGAATAACACAAAAAACATTTTAAAATATTTATCAATTGTACCAGTTTACTTGGTAGGATTGTTTATAGTCATGATTGGATATAAGTTAATATTTATAAATGGAAATGAGCTTGAAAAACAAAAAGATTATATTGCTAAAAATATTGATTTTACAAAAACAGCATATGATATAAAAATAAATGAAACGCAAATAGTTAGTACAGGAACAATAACGGATGAAGAAGCGGAGGAGAACCAGGATATAATAACGAAAGTACCAATAATAACAGAGAATGTTGTAAAAAATAATCTACTCCAAACTCAGACAAGTACAGGATATTATACATATAATAAAGCGAAGCTTGCTATATATAACAATAATTTGTCATATATATCTGCAAGAGAATTAGATAGCAGTCATGCAACAGAAGAATATACTCATGGATATGGTGCAATTATAGCAGCTGCAACAGAGACAGATAGTACAGGTAATATAAAGTATATATCAAGAGATTTTGAAAATGATAAAATAAAAGAGCCTAGAATATATTATGGTGTAGAAAATAGGGGATCAATAGCGGTTCGGAAATGGAAGGATAGAATTTGATTATCCTAAGGGCTCAACATCAGCTGCTATGTATACTTATGAAGGAGAAGGCGGTCTAGAAATTGGATTTTTTGATAAATTATGTGTAGGAATAAGGGAAGGAAATTTAGGACTTTTATTCTCAAGCGGAGATAGCAAAATTATGACTAACAGAAATGTAATAAAAAGAGCAAAGAAGGTTATACCATATTTAATGTATGATGAAAATCCATATTTGGTAATTCGGAGAAAATGGAGAACTTTACTGGGTAATAGATGCATATACAGTATCAAATGAGTATCCATATTCACAAAAAACCAAAATAGCATATGGTAATGAGACAAAGGAATTGAATTATATTAGAAATTCAATAAAAGTGGTTATAAATGCATATGATGGAGAAACAAATTTTTATATAACGGACAAAACGGATCCAATTGCGATGGTGTATAACAAGATGTATAAAGGACTTTTCAAGGAAGTAAATGAAATACCAAAAGGAGTTTCAAAACACTTTACATATTCAGAGTTTTTATATAATATACAGGCAAGAGTATTAAACCTTTATCATGAGGTTTTACCAGATGTATTATATAGGGCAAATGATGTATGGGAGATTGCTTCATATTCTAATCTAATTACAAGAACAGCAGGGGCGAAGATGAAGCCATATTACACAATGGTAAAAAATGGAGATAAAACAGAAATAGGGCTTGTGATTGCTTATAACCAATATGGGAAGGAGAGCTTAAATGCGTATTTAATAGGTACGGTGGAGAATGGAAAAAATAAGCTGGAATTATATAAGTTTTCAGCAGACAGCACAGTTATACGGACCAATGCAATTAGATAGTTTAATAGAGCAAGACGAGACTATATCAAAGGAAATATCGGCATTGAATGTAACTGGTACAAGGATAACAAAAGAGATGATTATTGTTCCAATAAATAATACATTGCTTTATGTTGTACCAATATATCAAACCTCATTAAATGAAACAAATAGTGTGCCTGTATTAAAGAAGGTTATAGTAGCATCAGGAAATAAAATTGCACTAGGTGAGGATATTCAAAAGGCGGTAAGAAATCTTTTATCTCCAACAGGTAGTGTTAGTGTAGACGTAGAAGATAATAGTACAATAGAGGGACTAATTGAATCAATAATAAAGGCTAATAATAATTTAGTGGAATCAAATGCATCAAATAATTGGGAGCAGATGGGTAGGGATATAGAAGCTCTACA
>CARDEQ010000128.1:0-4442 GCA_948958005.1 uncultured Clostridia bacterium | reverse complement strand
GAAGCACCACTAAACGAAAACACAAAACTACGGAGAAATAATAATAAAAATAGGAGAAGCACCAATCTACCAAGTAGAAATTCTCTCAGAAAAACCAATAAGCAAAAAAAACATCTGGGACTACATAAAAACCATCTTAGACAAGGGGACGGAGCTTTTAGACAAGGGGACGGAGCTTTTGTCTTAAGCTTAATTCGGATTTTAAATTTTACAAAAAACCACTTGCTATATCCTAGACAAGTGGTTTTAATGTTAGAGAAAAAAATTTAAAATATATCTTTAACATTTCTCATAAATATAATAGACTCTGCAATATCAATTACAGCATAAATGACAATAACAATACCAATAGCAATAACAATAGAGCCTTCGCTTAAGGCTACATATAGCCCACATATAAACATAAGTATTGCCAGAATAAAGCTGTATATCCAAGCTTTAACATCCATTGACTTTAGTTTGAAGGATAAATTTAGTCTTATTATTGAACTATAAACTATCCAAATTCCAATAATTATTCTAAAGATGCTTCCAATCGTGCTACTGCAACATATAGTAATAATTCCAAGCACTATCGCCATTAATCCAAATACTAAGTCATAATTATAAAATTCATATTTTCCTCTTGATAAAAAATAATTTATAACTTTAGCAATTCCAACAATTATAAATATTGCCCCTAATGCATATGAAACAAATTTCACTGTTTCAGTGGGCTTCCAAATTAATACTCCACCTAATGCAGCAAGCACAAGAGAAGTTAAAATTGAGAGCCATCCAGTTTTCTTAAAAATTTTTTCAATAGAATTCATGTTTATTACCCCCATTTATACTATTTTTACTTTTACATATATTATATCAATAAAAACTTAAAAATCAACAAAATCATTCAGATTTTTTGTTATTTAGAATAACTTCTTCTTTATGGGGATCAGTGGCTTTTATACTGTCTATAATCATAATAAATTTAACAGAACCATCAGCTTCACTATCAAGCATTGTGAAGTTATTATATTCATTTGCAAGCTCTTGTAATTTCTCGAGTTTAACAGTAATATCTTTTAAATCCCCATTTATATAACTAAAAATAGTATTAATACCATCTTTATTAAGCCTGCTCATACCATTTGCCAAGGTGGTTGCACCAGTAGACAATGAAGAAGCACCAGCGGTTAATTGATTGTTAGCCTCAAGTAAACTTGCAGAACCATTGTTTAAAGTATCTAATCCATACTTCATTTCATTTGAGCCATCGGATAATTCTTGAGCTCCATCTGTTAGCTTTTTAGCTCCTTCATATAAATCTTTTGCACCATTAGATAACTCCTTAGATTTAGAGAGCAAAGTGCTTACACCATTTTGAAGATTTTCCTCGCCTTGAAGCAATGCGTTAGCTCCTATTGAAAGCTGATTAAAACCATCTGGTAAAGCTGCTAAATCTGAAAGAGCACTTGAGTTTTGAAGTAAAGTAGCAATATTATTATATGTTTGTAAACTATTATCTAGAGCAGAAATAAGTTGATTATTAGCCGTTGTGGAAGTTTGAATTGCTACATTAAGTTGCATCTTTTGTGTTTGCAATCCTTGGATTTGTGCTTCAATTCCTGCTTTAAGTGTATCATAGTCAGGAGAGGTTTTATCTAAAATATCTATTGAAGCTTGAAGTTTTGTGATTTGAGAGTCTATTGTATTAAGTGGCTTTTTTAAATCCTCGTTGGCTTTTATTAAGTCTGATTTAGCACTTGTAGTACCAGAAATTAATTGTTTTAATTGATTACTAACATCAATAGAGGAACCACCTGAATTACCTCCAAGATTATTGAGAAGTCCGCTGACAGCAGAATTTAGTTTATCTGCACCAACCTTTAAACTTAGGGTGCCAGTTTTTAGGTCAGTTATACCATTATTAACATCACCTAAAGCATTACTTATTGCTATTGTACCTTCACTGACTTTTTTTGCGCCGTCAGATAAGTCATGGCTACTTTTATTTAAAGCACCAATACCTTCATTAATTTTTATATAATTTGAGCTTGCACTGTTTGCACCATCTGAAACCTTTTTCATGGCATAATTAAACTCTTGTGATTTTTCATAAAAACTATTAGCCCCAGCTTTCAAAGTGCTTGCACCAGCCTCCAATTGAATACTAGAGGTTTGCAAAGTATTTACTTTTGAATATATCTCGTCTAAATCATTAAAAAGCTCTAGGTCATTTTCTTCGAAAAGCTTTGGAGTAACAAAACTTGCAATATTTCCAGTTTCAAAACCGCTCAGAGTCCATTGAAATTTCTACTTTAGAAGGAATATCTATATCTTTAATATTCAAACTTTCTTTTAGCCCAGGCATAGCCATACCTAGCACAAAAGTTTTATTTCCATCATCAACGACCTTACCACTAGATACAGTAATATTTTTATGAATAGTGTTATCTAGAATTGTACCACATACTACAACAAATGGAGTGTATAGCTTTTCAGATTTTCCGTTGATATTTACAATATGCTCAGCCTTATTTTTATATTCAATAATTATTTTAACTTTACCAGATTTTCCGGCCAAAGCTTTAGCAGAAATTTCTTCTCCATTTAATTCATATTTTACACTACATTCAAGTGGTAAATCTTTTGAGGACTCCCCTTGATAATAAATATCTGCGCCATCTGCAGTCCAAACCAAACTAGTTTCATTTTGAGTGAAGGACTCATCACCATTAACATTTTTTATATTAGTTAAATCTGATAAATCATTTATCAGCATCCTGCTACTAGAATTTTTTAGATGACTATTTACCAGAGTATTATAGGATTTACCAGAGTTATCTAGTTTAGTATAGACGGTTTCCTCCTTTGTATAGGCAAATATTGGTGAACTATAAGTAAGCATAGTGCATAAAAGCACACTAGATGTTAATTTTAAAATACTTTTTTCTTTCATAATTTTCCTCCTAATTATTTATTTTTCTCATTCCAATAGTAGTCTTACAAATTATTTTATCAAAGGCTAATAATAATGACGGAAGTACAGTTAAAACACATACAACACTAACTATTGCACCTCTTGACATAAGAGTACAAAGCGAGCCAATCATTTCTATTTTTGAGTATGCACCAACACCAAAAGTGGCACCAAAGAAGCAAAGCCCACTAATTATGACTGAGCCTATCGAAGCTCCGAGAGCATCTGATACAGAGGTCTTTTTGTCAAGTCCAGCCTTTCTATTATTAATATATTTAGTTGTAATAAGTATTGCATAATCAATTGTTGCTCCAAGCTGAATTGTACCAATTACAATAGAGGCAATAAATGGGAGAGTAGTATTTGTGTAAAAAGGTATTCCCATGTTTATAAAAATTGCAAATTCTATTACAGCAATAAGAATTACAGGCAATGAAATTGATTTTAGCACTATTATCATAATTATAAAAATAATTACTATTGATACACTATTAACACTGTTAAAATCGTGATTACTAATTTCAACTAAATCCTTCATTAAAGGGCCTTCTCCAGCAAGTATTGCATTTTCATCATAACGCTTGATTATTTCATTAGCTTTTTCAACCTGCGCATTTAACTCGTCTGTTGCCATCTCATACTGAGAGTTTATTATTATCATTTGATAATCTTCATTTTCAAAAATACCTAAGACCTCATCAGATAAAATCTCTTTTGGAATACCTAATTTTGAAAGCTTTGAATATCCAATAGTCCATTTAATACCATCTAAATGCTCAATTTCATCCAACATGTTATTTATTTCATAGTTTGGAATATTTTTATCGATTAAAAGAAGCTCCATCGAGACCATGTCAAACTTTTCCTTTAACTCGTTATTTGCAATTACACTATCTAAAGTATCTGGAAGTGATTTATCTAAGTTATAATACACATCTGTATTTGTGTATCCATAAAATGCAAAAGGTAGTATAGTGACGAATAATATAATAATTATCCCATAATGCTTTATTACAAGTGCTTTAATAAAAGTAAATTTAGGTAAAATTTCTTTATGCTTTGTCTTTTCGATAACTCCATTAAGAGCTAGTATCATAGCTGGGAGTACTGTTACAACACAGACAACTCCACAAAGAACGCCTTTTGCCATAACTAATCCAATATCTTTACCAAGGGTAAGGTTCATACTACATAGGGCTAAAAAACCTGCAATTGTTGTAAGTGAACTACCTACAACCGAAAGTAGAGTTTTTGTTATAGCATTTGCCATTGCTTTATTTATATCACTTGTATGTGCTTTTTCTTGCATATAACTGTGATATAAAAAAATTGCAAAATCCATTGTTACACCTAGTTGAAGAACTGCACTTATTGACTTGGTAATATAAGAAATTTCACCAAGGAATATGTTTGTTCCCATATTATAAAGAATTGCAATTCCAATGTTAAGTAACAATAAAATTGGTGCTATATATGAGTCTAG
>CARDEQ010000127.1:0-4466 GCA_948958005.1 uncultured Clostridia bacterium | reverse complement strand
ATTAAATTCTAATGGCTCCCACATATGAATAATGTGTTCATTCTCATCATATCCTTCAATTTCTTCTTCGACTACTTCCTTCATAAAACCCCTTAAATTTTTAAAATTATTTCTGTAATTTTATCACATGTATTTCTTTTTATATTTTTCTCTTGATTTTTAACTAATTCCTTTTGTAACTCCTTATTTTCATATAGCATTTTAGTATTCTTTATCACATCCTCGAGAGTATCACATTTAACAGACATCCTCCTTTTGGCAAAATATTCTGCATTGTATGACTCACAGCCTGGAATTGGCATTGTATGTATGAATGGCTTTCTCATGTTTGAAATCTCAGTTGTAGTAAGTCCGTCCTGGTTTTGTTAAAATAATTTCACTTAAAGCAATATAATCACTAATCTTGTTTGTATAGCAAAGTGCAATAACTCTTTTATTTCCCTTAAATTCCTGATTTATCATAGATAACATCTTATTGTTATTTCCACAAGCAATAATAAAAAATGCATCTGGTATCTTGTCTAAAAACCTCTTCAAGGCATCTGTAATATTCCCAAATCCCATACTACCTGTAAGAATAAGTATATATTTATTCTTAATATCCAGTCCTAAATTCCTGCAAGCCTCCTCTTTACTTCTTTCCTCTCTATAAGCCTTAGCAACAGGTATACCATATGGTAAAAGTTTTTCCTTTGGTATTCCTTTTTCTACAAAACTTTTACCTAAATCATCATTTGGAATAATAAAATAATCAGGATTAGTCTCCTCCCAAAAAGGGATACACACGTAATCTGTTGCAATTGCAATAAAATTAATTTTATAATTCTTTTTTATTGCTGTTAAAGCTTGAGCTGCAAAAAGATGAGTTGTAACCACAAAGTCATATCCGTTTTCTGTAATATATCTATATAATCTTTTTTTGTTCAATCTATTTAAGCCATATACTGGTGATATAAGCTTAGTCTTACTATACAATTCCCCTAATCTGTAAACCCTTTTAAATATTTTTCCATTCAACCTAGTAGAATTTATATAAAGCTTATTTACCCCATTCTTTAATCTCTCATTTATAATATCTAAATATTCTATAAAATCTGCTTTTATTCCTCTATCTTGCAAATTTTCTTGCACAGCCAAAGCAGCAGAATTATGCCCCCCACCTGTACCACAAGATAATATTAATACCTTCCCATCTTTTTTCATAAGCATTTCCTTTTATATCTTTTACTATAACACTTATATAATTATACAATTTATGAGGTTCAATGTCAATATTGTAAAACATATGTTTATATAAAATTCTCTATACTTCATAGTATAGAGAATTTTACCTTTTATTCACAAACTAGCTCTTGCATCAAATCGTGTACTGAAACTATTTTGTTTATTTTATCTACATTGTTTCCACAAAAAATCAAAGCATTTTCTACATTTCCTTTTACAGCATTTACTAATGCCTTTGTTATACAATATGGTGCATTTTTTACATCACACGTTTTTATACAGTTATAGCATTTTGTTATCTTGCTTTTCTCTGCCTCTACTTTTTTTATAAAATCATTGCGAATTGCCCTTCCTGGTAATCCAACTGGACTTTTTATAAGCTTTATATCTTCTTTTTTAGCATTTATATATGCTTTTTTAAATTCTTCAGATGCATCACATTCATAAGTTGCAACAAAACGAGTTGCCATCTGAACTCCACTTGCTCCAATCTCTAAATATTTTTTAATATCCTGATTATCCCAAATTCCCCCAGCTGAAATAACTGGTATCTCTTTATTCTGCTCTTTTTCCACTTCTCTTACATATTGCACGACCTCTTTTGTTATATCTTCAAGTCTTGGTTTTTGCTCATTTTCCAGCTCCTCATTGCTAAAGCCAAGATGCCCACCAGCCTCTGGGCCCTCTATAACAATCATGTCTGGCGCATAATTATATTTTTTAATCCAATGCTTAACAATGAGCTTACAACATCTAAGTGAAGAAACAATTGGTGCAATTTTAGTTTTAGTCCCCTTCACATACTCAGGCAGCTCCTTTGGAATACCTGCACCAGAAATAATTAAATCAATTTTATTTTTAACACATTCCATTACAATCTCTTTATAATTATTTAATGCTACCATTACATTAACACCCAATATCTTATCTTCTCCGGCAAATATTTCTTGCCTTTTGTATCTCTTTTCCAATAGCTCTCAAATTTGCTCTCAATGGATTTTGGACAAAATCCTCCTCTTGATAACCAATATCTGCTGTTGCGATAATTCCAACACCTCCCTCTTTACTTACATTTCCAGCCAAGGAATGCATTGAAACTCCAACACCCATTCCGCCTTGTATTATTGGATATTTTGAAGCTTTATCTCCAAGCTTTATACCTTTCATTTGTAACCTCCTCTAATCTAGTTTTCAAAACTAGATTATCACGAGTAGATTACTTTTTCAATTAGTTTGACCATTCAGTCAGTAAAATTATTTCTTCATTTTTCTTAAAATAGCTTTATATTGTTCAGTAATTCGATAAGATTCAATAGCTTTTTGAATAGCTTTATTATATGTAAATTTATCTAAATCCGCTTTTTTAAGATAATTAAGCGTTTTATCATAAAATTTAATTAAGCATACCGATATAGCCCAAGCAACAGCCATTTGCACATAATAGGCAGCATTTTTAATAGAGTCAAAAAATTTAAAATTCTTTTCTAAATATTCCTCCTCCACATAATAACTCAAAATCATAACAACACCAAATCTTATATAAAATTCTTTATCTGATTTTAAATATCTACCGAATAAACTCATACATATCCTCTTTATGTTTTTTAGTTATTTTTAAGCCACCACAAAAAACATCACAAACAGCCCAATTGTCAATTTTAGGTACAAATTTCTCTATATCTTTAATAACCTCACTAAACTCATATTTTTCTAAACCAATAAGCATTCCTTGCAGCATAATTTCCTCATAAAACTCATTATCAATCTCATTTAATAGCCTTTTTATATCATACTCTTTAGAGAGCTTCTTAGCATAATTTCTAATAACTGGAATCCTAACTCCGATAATATTATTAATACCTGGACAAAGCCCTCCATGAAATTCCTTATATTTTTCATCTGAAAGCTCAAGTAATCTATTCTTCACATCTTCTTTAATTCCCATCAAAACCTCCACTTCATTTACATATTTTAAAACATACGTTTGCAAAAGTCAAGTATTTTCTAAAAAAGTTATAACTAAATTCAAATTTTTTGTTTAATTCTTATATCATGAGTGGTATACTCTATAAAAAGGAGATGATACTTGTGTCAACTACAAATTTAAAAGAAGATGTAAATATAAACAAGCTATATGGAAAAGCAGCTACCTTATCAAAGGAAGAATTTATAAAGGAGCAAAATGTAAGTCCAGAAGGTTTAACAAATATTGAGGCAACAAATAGACTAAAGAACTTAGGTTATAATGAGATAAAACAAGCAAAGCCTAAAAAATGGTACAACTATTTTCTAAGTAGCCTATTTACTCCATTTAATTCAATACTATTAGGCATTGTATTTATATTAATTTATACAGATATATACCTACCAGAAGCCCCAAGTTATGCAAATATCATAGTAATTGCAATTTTAGTCACAGCAAGCACATTTCTAGATTTCTTTGAAGAATATCGCTCAAACAAGGCAGCAGAAAAGTTTAAAGAATTAGTTGCAACAACTACATTAGTGGTAAGAGATGGGAAGGAATTTCAAATTCCAATAAAAGAAATAACCTTAGGCGACACAGTAGTACTTTCAGCAGGAAGCATGATACCAGCAGATATTAGAATTATAGAAGCCAAGGACTTATATGTCGGACAATCTTCACTAACAGGAGAAGCTGATAGCGTCAAAAAAAATGTAGAAAGCGAAATTTCGGAGGAAGAAATAGATAGCATAGCAGATATAGATACCATCTGCTTCATGGGAACAAATGTAATATCAGGAAGTGCAAAAGGAGTTGTAATAAAAATTGCAGATGCGACATACTTTGGTAAAATTGCACATACTTTAACAACAGGAAAGCCTAAAACAGCCTTCCAAAAAAGCATAGAAAATATTAGCAAGTTACTAATTCGTTTCATGGTAATTATGATTCCTCTGGTATTTTTGCTAAATGCTTGGAAGCATGACTTAGTTACCGCCTTCACCTTTGCTGTTGCAATAGCAATAGGAATAACTCCTCTTTTACTTCCCGTCATTTTGTCTTCTAGCCTTTCTAAAGGTGCTGTCAGAATGTCTAAAAAGAAAACTATTGTAAAAAAACTAGACTCTATTCAAAACTTTGGTGCAATGAATATCCTTTGTACAGATAAAACAGGAACATTAACTTATGGTAAACTAAAAATTGCAGAAATAAAAAATTATAGCAATATGGAAGAAAAGGAACTAATGCAATTAGTAGGAAGTATAGAAAGCAAATC
>CARDEQ010000126.1:0-4468 GCA_948958005.1 uncultured Clostridia bacterium | reverse complement strand
TAATCCCAGATGGATTTGATAGAGTTATAAATGAGCTTACTGAAGAAGAATTAGGTCATACACATAGGCAAAAGGCTTGGAGAGAGCTACTTGAAAAAATTAGCTAGAGGTTTGGAGGGTGCAAAAATGAAGAGTAGAAATTTTTTTAAGCATTTAAAAACTGTATTAAAGCATAAATGGATAGTATTTAAACTTAGTATTAAAGCGGGAATTCCTATAAGAGGTTTACTTCATGATTTGTCCAAATTTTCACCAATAGAGTTTTTTGAATCTGTCAAATTTTATGAAAACGGAAAAAGAAGTCCATTAGCAAATTCCAGAGAAACAAAAGGATACTCTTTAGCCTGGCTACATCATAAAGGAAGAAATAAGCATCACTTGGAGTACTGGGTAGACCAAGAATTAAAAGAACAACCAATCATACCTCGCAAATATTTATTTGAAGCAATATGTGATAAACTTTCTGCTAGTATGGTTTATGAAGGAAAAAATTGGAATAATAGTTCTGAATTAAACTATTGGGTAAACAAAGAAAAGGGGAGGGTGCTTACAAATCCTAGAATACAGATGTTTATAACAGAGGTTTTTATAGAGGTTAGTGAAAAGGGAATTAATGAGGTTATAACTAAAAAGAATTTAAATAGACTATATGATAAAATTGTAAGTGAAGCAAAGTATGTAATATAAAATAGTAACAGTCACACCAAATGTGGCTGCTACTGTTTATTAACAGAAATTCCTATAAATAAATTACCATTTAAAATAATAGAAAAATATCACTCATGCAAATCTTCAACCAAAACATCCATATCTCCAGCTCCATCTATAAAACCAACTTTAGCAACACCATTTGAAATCTCCTGAATCCAAACAAGCTTGTCCTCATAAAATACATCACATTTTTCTTTATTTCCTAAAATCTCATTAACTCTAGCAATATTCATATACACCAATCCCTTCTTTATATCTAATCCTAATAAGATTATATACAAAAAAAGGAAAAATATAACTAAAGCAGGATAAACAATAATTAACTTTTTTGTTGTGCTTTATCAAACTCTTTTTCAAGGTCCTTATAGTCTATTTTCAAAATTTTCATTATGGCTATTAACTCAAAGTCCTTAAGTATAGTGCTTTGCTTTTCTGCTCTTAAGATAGTAGTTCTATCAATATTTAATCCAAGTAACTGTAATCTTCTTGCAAGATCTTCTCTAGACATTTTTTCTTTTTTTCTATATTCTTCAATTATTAAACCGGATAAATTTGATTTTCCGTTATATTTTCGCATTATAATTCTCCTATTTATAAAAACATAATAATAACTTGATTTTAATATAAAAATGTAGTATTATTGATGTTGACTCAACATCAATAAAGGAGGATAAATGTTTAAAATAGTTGTTTTTGAAGATAATTTATTATTAGTAGAAGTTAGTGGAAGAAGAATAACAAAAATAGAGCTAAAAGATGTAATATATTTTGAAAGCAATAAAAGACTTGTTAATATTATTTACAAGTCTAAGGTTAAAGATACTATATATATGAAATTGAGTGAACTTGAGAAAATACTTCCAGATTATTTTGTTAGATGCCATCAAAGCTACATTATAAATCTGAAAAGAATAGACAGATTTAAAGATTATAAGTTTTTTATGCAAAATCGGCGAAGTAATTAGTACTAGCAAATCAAAAAGAGAATTTGTTAGAAAAAGAGTAATCGAATTTATAAAAAGAATAGAAAATGTTGTTTAAGTAATTTATGGCTAAGTATGACAAAAAATAGGATAAAAGTTACATAAAGCTTGAAAACACAAAATAAGGATATATAATGTATATGTAAGTTTTGTGTAAGAGGAGAGATTGAAATGAAGATAAAAGGTAAATTCAAAGCTTTTTTAATTTTTTCAACAATAATGTTTGTCATAAGTTTATCTTTTAGTACATTAAATATCACAGTAAATGCAGGTGATACAGTAAATGTTAATGATATAATCGGAAATATGCCAGTAGAAAATAATCCAATTAATATATATAAATCAAATGCAGAAGTAAAAGAGGTATTAGAGGCTATTCCTAATGTAATTGAATTTGAAGAAACAGAGGTAGAAGCTATAAGCTCTGTATTAAATAAGATAGATAGAAAAATAATGAAAATATTAGAAGAAAAGGAAATAAAAGGATATATTGTATCAGCTTATAGGATAGCTAATGAAATACATGATTATATAGTAAAAGTGTATGAAAGTCCATTTTCTTTTGAAGCAAATCCAGTAGGAGAAAAAAATATAACTGTTCGCTTCAGCAATAGTAGTGACTATAAAGAAGAATCTGGTGAATATATAAAAAGTAAGTTACAAGATACAAATGCTATAAACTTAATTGCTAATATTAATTTAGGTGAAGATATTGGCAGCTGGAATGAAATTTTTCAAGAAGCAGAAAATGAGATAATTAAGACAATAGAAGACGAAAGTTATTTTATTGAAACTGAAACACGGAGCAAGAAATAATGCAGGCTTTGGAAAAGGCATAGGAATGATAGTTTATATATTTAAAGATGGTGTTTGCTATTTGAATAGATATTATTGGGTTGAAAAGCAGTATAAGATTACTGTACCAAACTATATTGAGGAAACAGAGGAGGCATATATAAACTATATTAATGACGTCTTATATAAAAATGGAGAAGCATGGGGAGCAGGAGAAAAATATGTTTTATCAGAAAAATATGATAAAAGTAATCCACATATGGTATGGTTAAAATTACCAAGTAATGGTGAAGAAGGATATTTGTATGTATATAAAGCTGAGAAGGATGCATTAGGAGATATAAGTGGAGATGGAATAATTGATACAGAAGATGCAAGAGATATTATGCTACATTGTGTTGGAACAAGAGTATTAAGTGAAAAACAGAAGGAATTAGCAGATGTAAATAAAGATGGATTAGTAGATACAGAAGATGCAAGAAGGATTTTATTGTATAGCATAGGTCATGGTGAAATTTAATTAAAGAAAAGGGGAGGTTAAAATGAAAAAAATTACAATATTGACTATTATCATAATGATAATAGGACTAATATTCATGAGTAATGTAAGCAAGGCAGCAGTCGAAGATATACAAGAAAAAATAAAAGTAAGTGATACAATAGGGAAAAAAGGAGAGAAAGTTACTGTAAAGATTACTGTAACTAAAGATATTCAACTAGATAATGATGGTTTATTATTAGGATTTGATAAAAATAATTTGAAATATGATAGCTCAGCAGTAGCAAATGTACAAAATGTAATGATAATGGGAGGAAATAGAGAAAATCACCCAGCAGGACCTGATGGATTTTCAATTGCCTTAATTTCAACAATAGCAGATAAAGCTACAATAAAAGCAGGAACAGAACTTGCAACAATAACATTTGAAATACTAGAGAAAATGGAGGTAAATCAAATGTTGACACTTAGACACTATAAAGGTGCAACAAAAACAACCCTCAGTACAGGAATGATTAAACTAAAGACGGACAATCAAACAGAAATTCCCAGTAATCCAAGTAACCCTAGCAATCCTAGTACTCCTGATAATCCTAAGCAAGACAATGACCAAAAACAAGATAAAATAGTATATGATATGCTAGAAGGAAAAAATAGCATATGGAAAAATGGAAAGAGCAAAAACTTAGTTTTCCGCTCAAGTGCAGCTTTTGATAAGTTTGTAAATGTTATCATAGATGAAAATGTTGTAGATAAAGAATACTATATAACTAAATCAGGAAGTACAATAATTGAAATAAAAGAAAATTACCTAAAAACGCTAAAAGGAGGAGCACATAAAATAATTATAAATTCAAAAGACGGAAGTGCAGAAGCAGACTTTAAAGTAGAACAGCAAGGAGAAAATACTGCAAAGCTATTACCTAAAACAGGCGGAGAAATAAATCCAGTAGTATTTGCACTATGTATAATTTTAGCAATAAATATTGGGGTGACTTTATTTTTATATCGTAAAAATAGGAGGTGATAGCTTCTATCTACAAAGGCTACTCTAAATTGAAGGGGAAGACAGAAATTGTTTAAAAAATATAAAGTAAAAGTAATAATAGGAGGAGAATAAGATGCAGAAATGTAAGAAGCATAAAAAAGACTATGATGATAACATAAAGCCTTGCACCAGCTGCGGAGATGCTTTAACAAAGGATAAACAACCTAGATTAAGTATAAAAACAGATAATAAGCTAAGCCTTCTTAAAAAAATAAAGCTGAGATGGGCCGTATCATTAATTTTAATTATTATTGCAATTATCAGTGTTATATTAATATTAAGCCTTAGCACAACGCAAAATACTGATGGAAAAGCTGCAAGTGCTAATAAAAACTACATGTTATACTTAAAAGATGGAGAAATGTACTATACAAAATTAAATAAAATAGAACCATAACAAATAACACATGCATGAATTAGCAAAGAAAAATT